>NZ_RZRK01000342.1:0-6247 GCF_003997835.1 Mesorhizobium sp. M7A.F.Ca.CA.004.12.1.1 | reverse complement strand
GTTACAGACGGCGGCCATTTTATCCTCGATGCATCTTTTGGCCGCATTCCGGATACAAGAGCGCTTTCGAATGCTCTCCACGCCATTCCGGGCGTTGTCGAGCATGGTCTTTTCATCGGGCTGGCTTCAGCGGCCATCATCGCCGGCGGCGACGGCATCCAAACCGTCCATGCCGCCCGAAAACCAGGGAGTTCTACCGATCATGACGTTGCATAACCGGGTTCGCAGCCTTTCCGTCCTTCTGGCGGCCTCGGCCGTTTTCGCCTTTTCTTCGCCGGCGTTTTCGCAGGATGTCACGGAATCGCACCTGAAGGCCGCCCGCGCGGCGGTCGCTGCGATCCACGCGACCGACCCGTTCGACAACATCCTGCCGCAGGCAGCCGCAGCGCTCGAATCGCAGCTGATCCAGAAGAACCCGGACATGCAGGAACTGATCGGCAAGACGATCAGCGAGAAGGCGCTGGCGCTGGCCTCGCGCCGCGCCGATCTCGAGAAGGAAGCCGCACTCGCCTACGCAAAAGTGTTCTCCGAAAAGGAACTGACCGACATCGCCGCCTTCTACAATTCCGATTCGGGCAAGAAGCTGCTCGATAGCGGCCCGACGGTGACCCGCGAACTGGTCAAGGCAGCCGACATCTGGCAGAACGGCCTCGGCCGCGATCTCGCCCAGCAGGTCGGCGAAACGCTGGCCGCAGCCGCCAAGGCAAAGGCGCAGGCTGCACCTGCCGCGCCCGCCGCCGGAGCCGCCGCTCCGGCCGATGGCGCAGCGCCCGCCGATGGCGCGGCCCCTGCGGACAACAACTGACCCCGCATTTTCAATGGCCTTGCGGCCTCCCGCGAAAGCCCGGCCTGTCCGGGCTTTTCTTTTGACGGTTTGCGGCCTACCTGTCTGACACATTTCTGAAGCCTGGGAGCCGCGTCATGGCTGGTTACGACTACGATCTTTTCGTCATCGGCGGCGGTTCGGGCGGGGTGAGGGCGGCGCGTGTCGCCGCGGCACTCGGCAAGCGTGTCGGCATCGCCGAGGAATACCGCTATGGCGGCACCTGCGTCATCCGCGGCTGCGTGCCGAAAAAGCTCTATGTCTATGCCTCGCAATTTCCCGAGCATTTTGCCGACGCCGCCGGCTATGGCTGGACGGTGCCGGAAGCCAGCTTCGACTGGCAGACGCTGGTCGCCAACAAGGATCGCGAGATCAGCCGGCTGGAGGCCATCTACGTCAGGAACGTCGAGGGCGCCGGCGGCGAGACCTTCCATTCGCGCGCCATGATCGTCGATCCGCATGTCGTGCATCTTCTGGGCGAGGATCGCACCGTCACAGCAGACCAGATCCTGATTGCTACCGGCGGCCGCCCGGCGGCGCATCCGGCGCTGCCCGGCCATGAACATTGTATCTTTTCCAACGAGGCTTTCGACCTCAAGAAACTGCCCAAGGCGATCATGATCGAGGGCGGCGGCTACATCGCCGTCGAGTTCGCCAACATTTTTCACGGTCTCGGCGTCGACACCACGCTGGTCTATCGCGGCAAGGAGATCCTGAGCCGGTTCGACATGGACCTACGGCGCATGCTGCACGAGACGATGGAAAAGAAGGGGATAAGGATCCTCTGCCATTCCGTGTCCGAATGGATCCGCAAGCGGCCGGACGGCCGGCTCGACGCGCTCGTCAGCGGCGGCGAGGTGCTGACCGTTGACCAGGTGATGCTGGCCATCGGCCGCATTCCCAACACCGAGAATATGGGCCTGGAAGGCATCGGACTGGAGATGACCAAGACTGGCGCCATCGCCGTCGACCAATATTCCCGCACCAACATCGACAACGTCTGGGCGATCGGCGACGTCACCAACCGCGTGCAGCTGACGCCGGTGGCGATCCATGAGGCGATGTGCTTCATCGAAACCGCCTTCAAGGGAAATCCGACCGCGCCCGATCACGAGACGATCGCGACCGCTGTCTTTTCACAGCCGGAGATCGGCACTGTCGGATTGTCGGAGGACGACGCCGTCAAGCGCTTCCCCGACATCGAGATCTACCGCGCGACATTCCGGCCGATGCGGCACACCCTGTCCGGGCGCGACGAGAAGATGCTGATAAAGCTGGTGGTCGATGGCGCGTCGAAAAAAGTGCTTGGCGCCCACATATTGGGGCCGGATGCCGGCGAGATGGCGCAGCTGCTCGGCATCCCGCTGAAGGCCGGCCTGACCAAGGACGATTTCGACCGTACGATGGCCGTGCATCCGACAGCGGCGGAAGAACTGGTCACCATGTACAAGCCGACCTATCGCGTGAAGGACGGCGAGCGCGTCGATTGACGGCAAATCCGGGTTGAGGAACTCCGCCGCGGCAAGGTCATGCCACGGCGGAGATAGTCGCTACAGAAGCGTGCCGCGCAGGATCACCAGCGCCACCGAAAAGTAGATCACCAGCCCGGTGACATCGACCAGCGTGGCGACGAACGGCGCCGATGCGCTGGCCGGGTCGAAGCCGATACGTTTCAAGGCGAACGGCAGCATCGACCCCGACAGCGAACCGAAGGTGACGATGCCGACCAGTGCAGCCCCCACCGTGGTAGCGATCAGCGGCCAGTGCGGGCCATAATCGTAGAAGCCCATATACTGCCACAGCGCGATGCGGCAGACGCCGACCACGCCGAGCATGGCGCCCAGCACCAAGCCGGTGGGCAGCTCGCGCAGCGCCACCCGCCACCAGTCGCCAAGACCGATCTCGCGCAACGCCAGCGCGCGGATGACCAGCGAGGTCGCCTGCGAGCCGGAATTGCCGCCGGAGCTCATGATCAGCGGGATGAACAGCGTCAGCACGATCGCCTTCTCCAACTCGCCCTCATAGCTCTGCATTGCGTTGGCCGTCAGCATCTCCGAGATGAACAGCGCGCACAGCCAGCCGCCGCGTTTCTTGATCATGGCGAGGAAGCTCATCTTCATGTACGGCTCGTCCAGCGCCTCCATGCCGCCGAAACGGTGCGCGTCCTCGGTCGTCTCCGCGACCATCGTGTCGATGATGTCGTCGATGGTGACGATGCCGAGGATCTTGCCATGGTCGACGACCGGAAGGGCGAGCAGATCGTATTTGGAGATCGTCTGCGCCAGGGTTTCGCGATCGGTCAGCGGGCCGACCGTCACCGGAAGGTGATCCGGCGCCACCGTCATGATCGGATCGTCAGGCTCACCGGTGATCAGCCGGCGCAGGCCCGTCGAGCGCACGAGCAGGTGCGTCTGCGGATCGACGATATAGATCGCGTAGACGGTTTCGCGTGTCCGCTCGACCTTGCGGATGTAGTCGAGCGTCTGCCCGACGGTCCAGTCCGAGGGCACGCTGACGAACTCCGTCGTCATGATCGATGCGGCGCTGCCTTCGGGATAGCCGAGGATGGAGAGCAGGGTTGCGCGCAGCGGCGGCGCAAGCCCGCCAAGCAGCTCGGAACGGGCCGGCTCCTCCAGCTCGCGCAGGATGTCGGCGGCCCGGTCGACCGACATGGCAGTGAGCAGCTTGCCCGCCTTGGCGCGCGGCAGCGCTTCCATGAGTTCGGACGCGCCGTCGAGTTCCGGCTGGTCGAATATCTCGACCAGACGTTCGAACGTCACTTCACAGAGCAGTTCCGTCGCGGTCTCTCGAGGCTCCCTGTTGAGGGCCTCGACAATGTCGGCGACGTGATCGTTGGCTAGGATACGGGCAATCGCGACGGCTTCGTCGCTTGCCACTGTGGTAATTTCGTTCATGGCTCACTCCTTGCCGTCCGGCAGGACATGAACCATGTGAGGTCACGTCAGGGCGGACGGCTGTTGCGTTCGACTGTGACTGTCGCCAGGCATGGCGCGGTGACCTTTCCGCTTGCGGGTTCGCGTTTTTACTATCTGCAAGCGGGCGCAACATAGGAGCGCGCCTTGCCGTGTCAATCGCGGTGAGGAGGGAAAATGCCGACGAGCGGCCAAGATCGCGAGACTGTGATCGCCGACCCCCGTTCGCCTCGGCAGACCGGGGTGGAATAGCCGTTATTTCTGCTTCAGCCGGCGCGAGAAGCGCAGCCACTTGTCTTCGACCGGCCTTGGGACCGGCCTTGGCTGCACGAGAATGGTGGTGAGCTCGGCGGGCAGGGTCGGAACCAGCGGCTTCTTGGTGGCGACGCCGTCGGCGATCGCGACGATGCTGTGATAGAATTCGCTGCCGGTCATCGATCTCGGCGCAACCGCCTCGTGCATGACGCTGATCACGGTGACATCGGGGCAATTGTCCTTGATGGCCTGGTGGAAGGCGACCTTGCCATCGGGGTCGAGCGCGCCGGTCGCCTCGTCGAGGAACAGCAGCCCCGGCTGCTGCAGCACGATGCGAGCCACCACCAGCTTCTGCTTCTGGCCGCCCGACAGCACCTGGTCCCAGCTTTTGCCTTCGCGGCTTTCGTCGGCCATGTGCTCGATGAAGTCGCCGAGCCCGGCCTTGTGCAGCGCCGACGCCACCTGCGCGTCGCCATGGTCGTGCTCGGAGCCCGGCAGGCAGACCAGTTGCTTCAGCGACACGGGCTGCAGCTTGACCTCCTGGGCGGCATAGAAACTCTTCACGCCTTCGGGGAAGACGATGGTGCCGCGGCCATAGGGCCACAGGCCGTTGATCGCCTTGATCAGCGAGGTCTTGCCGCAGCCGGACTCGCCCTTCAGGAAAGTCCATTCGCCGCGCCGGAAGCGCAGATTGGCGGCGCTGAGGAAGGGCGTCGCATCCTCGCCTTGATGCGCCAGTTCGAGCTTCTGGATGGTCAAGCCGAAAACCGGGTTCTGGCTGGTGTAGTGGAAATCGGAGCGGCCGGTCTGGCTGTAGAATTCCTGCGGATGCTGGACATTCTCGATCGCGTTGGCCAGTTCGGTGACACGCTGGCTGTTGGCGCGCAACGTGGCGATGGCGGGCATGACGTGGATGAACCACGAACACTGGCCGATCAGAGAATTGACCAGCTCGGAGCCGGTTATATAGCCCTTCAGATCGAGGCGGTTGTGGATGAACGGCACGAGGCCCGGTCCATAGGCGACAATGCGCGCGCCGATGAAATTATAGATCAGCTCGAACGACATATAGACGGTGTTGACGATGTTCAGCCGCGTCCAGGTGCCGTCGATATCGACATAGAGCCGGCCATGCATGGTCCTTTGCACGCCTTCGCCCTGAGACGCCGCGACATGGAAGGAGCGGCGCAGGAACGTCGTCAGCTCGCCGCGATAGCTGCCTTCGGCCTTCTGCATCCTGACGTTGAGGCGCTCGAGCAGGCCGCCGAGCTTGACGGCGATCCATGTGTTCAGCGGCACATAGGTGGCGACGGCCAGGAAGGCGAGGATGGCGCTGCCATAGCTGCCGAGGAACTCCAGCCCCTTCACCTCGACGGAGTTTTCGAGCAGCTTCTGGCCGACGAAAAAGAGCGAGGTGGCGACGGCCAGTACGCCCATGGCGAGCCCGATGGCGCCCCCGGTCATGTCCTTGATGGATTCCTGGACACGCTGGTCGATGTTGTCGGGGGCCGGTGCGCCGCTGCCGGTCGATGCATGCTGGGCATGGAAATGCGTATGGTTGCCATCCAGCAGCGCTTCATTGAAGCGGCTGTCCAGCCAACCGCGCCATTTGCGGTGCAATGTCGCCGAGACAAGATTGCGGATGCCGGTGAAGCCAGCGTCCTTGAGTACGACCAGCAGCACGAGGACGCCGGCATTGACCAGCAGCGAGCGAAGCGGCGTGGTGTTGGCGGCGTCATGGAAGAAGGCGATCGAATTGACCAGTTCGCCGGAGGCTTCGGCGAACCAGACACCGGCCTTGCTAGACAGCGCGGTGAGCACCGCGATCACCAGCGTCAGCGTCCAGGCTTCCTTCCAGCGGTCGGAAACCCAGTAGGCCCGCATCAAGCCCCAGAAGCTGCGCATCGACGACACCGGCGTCAGAAGCGATCGCCCTGCGGCATCGCGAGGTGTTTTTTCCGGTACTGACTCTTGCGATGGTCTACCGACCCGAATCACGATCCCGCCCAAACCTTTTTTCTTTTGTTACGGATGGTAACACCAATTGATCATTTTCCATTAATTTAAAACCGGCCCGACCGGATTGCCCCGGCAGCCGTTGCCGTGAGGCAACAGATTACACGCTGAAATATAGCGACAACGGTCGGCAATAATCAAAATATCGATATTGATTTCAGATACTTGATCTTCAATAAAATGCCGTCGATGGAGCTTCCCCTGGGGAAGGCTTTCACAC
>NZ_RZRK01000341.1:0-6256 GCF_003997835.1 Mesorhizobium sp. M7A.F.Ca.CA.004.12.1.1 | reverse complement strand
GTGGGGACTCGACCGGGTTTCTCCTGAAGCGCCTCGCATTCACGCGGCGCGCTTGAGCTCTGTTCTAGCGGACGCTGGCGACCGCGTCGGAGCGGCCGTCATTGATCGTCACCCAAACGCCGGAATTCTGGTCCGACTGGCGCTTGAGATAGGTGTAGTCGGTGTCCGTCCAGGACAGGACCTTGGTCTCGAGATTGTCGAGGATGAATTCTCCCAGGCTCGTGCGCACGGTCAGCACCGCGTGGCCGTCGCCATTCGGCTGGCGCGCCACTGTCATCAGCAAATTGCCGGCCGGCACGCCCGCATCCATCAACTCGCGGCGCTTTTCCAGCGCGTAATCCTCGCAATCGCCATAGCCATTGGCCGGATAGGCCCAATATTCCTCGACACCGTAGTTTTCCATGTCGGTGCGCGGCTTGATGCGAGTGTTGACCGAATTGTTGATGTTGACGATCGTCGCCCACAGTTTGCGGGTCAGTTCGACCGGCGCACCCTTCGGGGTCCGTTCGCTGCATTCGCCAGGACTGCGCTGGCAGAACTCATAATGGCCAACAGGCTGGGTGGTGCGTCCGCCGGTGTGCATATAGGCCGGTCCCGCGGCATATGCTGATCCCCAAGCGGAAAGCTGCATCGCCATTGCCACCAGCAACAGCTTGCCCCTCGTGTTCTTCATTGTTGTAGTCTCCCCGTTCGAAGGAGACATTGCCACATGTGGATTTATTTGACGCAAAAGCTCGAAGTAGATATTGAGTAAAACTCCAGTAGAATAAACGTAAAATTTGAATCATTTGAGTATTAATTCGTTTGCATATTGAGGCGCCAATCTCGGTGCGCGGAGGGCTCCCAAGCCCGCCAAGAGTGGGCTAAGCATGCCGGTCATGGCGTCGAAAACAAAAAACCGGCCACACTGGATGCCAATCGCCGGCTTGACGTCGATCTCGACCGCGGCGCCGGAGAGCGAAAGGTCGATTATACGGCATTGGTACTGGCGGCCGTCGGTGAGCTGCAGCACGCTGGTCGGATTGCGCGGCGCGACGCGCTCGTGGCGGCGATCTTCCGGCAGGTCGAGTTCATGCTTGTTGGCGAGCCAGGTCAATTGCGCGGCCAGCTTGTCCTTCTTGCGATCCGACGCGATGACGGTCATCGCGAAACCGTCCTGCAAGGTGCGGGTGACTACACCTTCGATGCGGCCGATATGATCGATGTAGGCAATGATTTTTTCGCCGGGCATGCCGATGCGGTCGGTGCGAAACGCGACATTGCCCGGTGACATGTCGACGACCTGGCAGGGGTGTTCGGTGCGGTCTTCCAGCATGAAGCGTCCGTAGATTTTAACCCGGACGCGCTGAAAGTTACGCCTTTCAGCTTGGGACGGCGCATAGTCGACCGCCGCTGACCTCATGACTGCCTACACCCCGTTTGGCATCCCGCGCGCCGATGCGAGGAACTTCATCAGAGAAGTACAACAAAGCGGGTTAACAAAGGGAAAAAGCGGGCGCTCCAGGGGTTTCCTTTTTGCAGGTCGCGGTGCCAAAACAGCCGCGCAGTTTTGGGCGACGTGCATCAGGCCGCAAACGGACTATTCCTCGCGCCCGCCATCGAACACGACGAGATGGCGGATGCGGCGCGCCCGGCCGAGCGCCGAGATCGTCTCGGGTGCTCCAAGTTCATCGGGAACGAGCGAGGGAACATCGATCGCCGGGCGATTGTTGAGAAGCTCCTTCTCCGGATCGATGACGCGTATCGAATCGATCAACGCGTCGGTGATCGGATCGGCACCCAGCCAGAAGGGCTTCTCCACGGCGCTGATGACGCCCAGGCAACGCGGATTTTCGACACCGCCGTCCAGCGGCAGGGCAAGCAGTTCGAACTTGTTGGAGCGCCCGTTGCGGCTGAAACCCTCATAGCTGATGAGCACGACCGACTTCTGCTCGAAGACGCCATGGATCAGCCGCGAGACGAGCCGCTGATCCTTCTCGCGCCACAGCGATGGAAAGGAAAACCCCTTGAGTTCGCGGCCGTAGCAGGCGCAAAGCCTGGTGCCGGCCAGCCGGAATACGGCCTGTCCGCGCGTGTCCCGCTCCAGGATAAAGGTGTCGGCCAGCAGCGACTTGATGTCGGCCGGCTCGACCTCCGAACGCTTCGGGGCAGGGCGTCCATCACGCAGGCGGTTCCAATATTGGAACAGCGTGATCGATCCATTCTGGTTCATACTATGCTGCTCCGCGCAATCTGTCGTCTGATGTCCCATCGGTGAACAGAAGGGCGCCCTCCGATGACCTACATGCGTTGCGGAGCAGGAAGCGTGCCAGCGTCGTTAACACTTGTTCACGGGTCGGGGCCGTTAAGGTTAACAAGTGGTTTACGTTGCATCGAAGCGAGCCCCGTGGCACACAAAAACCACTCCAGAAGCGGTCGTTTCGCGACGATCGGCAGCACTTCAGTCAAGAGTTTTAGGGGAGCAGGGGGCTCGACCAGCCGTTCAAGGGAAACCTTGAACGGCTTCTTTTTTGATTCGCGCCGCGGCGATTCGCGGTTTGCGGTTCGGTCCGTGGTGATCTAGATGCTCGAGCCCCGAATCCCGCAGAGTGCAATTTCAAATGAGTGAACCGGCATCTCCCTCGGAAGTCGACCCGGTCGAGGGCGCACCTGAACCGCGGCGCGAGCCGGTGTTCAACCTGCCGCCCGTCGTGCTGGCGGTGATCGGCATCTGTGTCGTCGTCTACCTGTTGCAGCAATATGTGTTGAGCGAATCCCAGCAGATGACATTGCTGTATGACGGGGCCTTCATCCCCGTTCTCTACACCGGGCAATACGGCTTCGACTGGTTCCTGTTTTCGCGGCCCTTCACTTATGCCTTCATGCATGGCGGCTTTGCCCATATCGCCATCAATATGGTGTGGCTCGCCGCGTTTGGTTCACCATTGGCAAACCGTCTGGGAGCGCTGTGGTTCGCGCTGTTTTTTGCCGCAACCGGGCTGGCTTCGGTCGCGCTTTTCTGGGCGATGCATCCTTATGGTGAGGCGCCGCTGGTCGGGGCTTCCGGTGCGATATCGGGCATGATGGGGGCTGCGGCGCGTTTCGGCTTCCGCACCGACCGTTCGGCCGGCAAGGCCGCCTTCGCCGGCCCTGTGCTGCCGATCGCATTCGTATTGCGCCTGCGCGGTGTCGTGATCTTCCTCGCCATGTGGATGGTCATCAATCTCGCCACCGGCCTGCTCGGGTTTGCCCCAGGGGTAGATGGTCAGATCGCCTGGGAGGCTCATATTGGCGGCTTTGTCGCGGGCTTCTTCGGCCTGCGCTGGTTCGACAGGCGATGGCAGGCGCCCGAGTGGGAGACGACTGACCACCGCACTTGAAATGCAACCGATCACGGCGCACGATGTTCACTCTTACGTGAAGGCCGGTCAGGGCAGGAACCGGCAGGCAAAGCAGAGGAGGACGCCATGACGGTGAAGGCAATTCTCGAGAGAAAAGGCCATGACGTGTTGACGCTCGGGCCGAACGAAAAGCTGAGCGAAGCCATCCGCATCCTGGCAGAGCACAAGATCGGTGCGCTGGTCATCACCAATGGCGATCGCAAGATCGTCGGCATCCTGTCAGAGCGCGACATCGTCCGGGTTGTCGCCCGGGAAGGTGGAGCCGCGCTCGATATCGCGGTGCGTTCGGCGATGACGCCGAAGGTGAAGATCTGCAACGAAAATCACACCGTCAACGAGGTGATGGAGATTATGACCCGCGGCCGTTTCCGCCATCTGCCGGTGGAAAAGGACGGCATGCTCGATGGCATCGTGTCCATCGGCGACGTGGTCAAGCGCCGCATCGAGGATGTCGAGCGCGAGGCCGACCAGATCAGGGCCTATATCGCCACTGCCTGAACGGTGAGGCGAACCGCCGGCCGGAGAACCGACCGGCGGAACCGCGGGCTACCTGTTGTCGAGTTCGGAGCGGACGAGTGCGAGCCCGCGCCGGGTGATGCGGTAGGGGCCGCCTCCCGACGAAGAAACCGCCTTCTTCCGCTTCAGCTTTCGAAACATGTCGAGATCGACGTCCGGATAGTGCCAGCCGTCGCGGGTCAGGCATTTGACGGAGGCGATCCGCTTCTTGTCGTTCTTTTCGATTTCAATGC
Source organism: Mesorhizobium sp. M7A.F.Ca.CA.004.12.1.1 (assembly GCF_003997835.1). Classification (NCBI taxonomy): domain Bacteria; kingdom Pseudomonadati; phylum Pseudomonadota; class Alphaproteobacteria; order Hyphomicrobiales; family Phyllobacteriaceae; genus Mesorhizobium; species Mesorhizobium sp. M7A.F.Ca.CA.004.12.1.1. Next base: position 2,127 of record NZ_RZRK01000341.1, on the reverse strand, counting down.
GTCCGCCCTGCGCGAGCAGGTGCAGGATGCGCTGTTCAGTGCGCGAAATATCCATGTGAGAGTTTTCCGGGAAAACAAAAAATGCCGCCGCCGCGAAGCTTCGCGGCACGGGGTTTCAGGTTTTCTGCCCTGCCTCGCCAAGAGGTCAGGGCCTTACCGGGACTGAGCGTAAGTGGACATCCACTCTCCATTGGAATGGACGTCCTATAGGCGAAAGCGGCTGAGAAGGCCAGTCCGTGGCTTTGCGCTTGTGTTTTTTGGGCGCTTGTCTCGCGAAGCGGTTTGCACTAGCGAAGTTGCAAACCAAAATATGCGTAAATGCATAATCCGAGTTCCAATACGCAGGCCACAATGTCCCTCATCGACACCCGCACACCCGACGCCAAGCGCCTTGTTTCCGGTGCCACCGGCGACTGGGAGATCATCATCGGCCTCGAGGTCCATGCGCAGGTCACGTCGGAAGCAAAGCTGTTTTCGGGCGCCTCGACGGCCTTCGGCGCGCCGCCCAACGCCAATGTCAGCCTGGTCGATGCGGCGATGCCGGGCATGCTGCCGGTCATCAACGAGGAATGCGTCAAGCAGGCGATCCGCACCGGCCTGGGGCTGAAGGCGCAGATCAACCACAAGTCGGTCTTCGATCGGAAGAACTACTTTTATCCCGACCTGCCGCAGGGCTACCAGATCTCGCAGTTCAAGCAGCCGATCGTCGGCGAAGGCACGGTGATCGTTTCGGTCGGCCCGGACCGCCAGGGCGAATTCGAGGACATCGAGGTCGGCATCGAGCGGCTGCATCTGGAGCAGGATGCCGGCAAGTCGATGCACGACCAGCATGCGACCATGTCCTATGTCGATCTCAACCGCTCCGGCGTGGCGCTGATGGAGATCGTCTCCAAGCCGGACATGCGCTCGGCCGACGAGGCCAAGGCTTATGTCACCAAGCTGCGCACCATCGTGCGCTATCTCGGCACCTGCGACGGCAACATGGACGAAGGTTCGATGCGCGCCGACGTCAACGTTTCGGTGCGCAGGCCGGGCGGCGAGTTCGGCACGCGCTGCGAGATCAAGAACGTCAACTCGATCCGCTTCATCGGCCAGGCCATCGACTATGAGGCGCGCCGGCAGATCGCCATCCTCGAGGATGGCGGCAAGATCGATCAGGAGACGCGGCTGTTCGACGCCGTCAAGGGCGAGACGCGTTCGATGCGCTCCAAGGAAGAGGCGCATGATTACCGCTACTTCCCCGATCCCGACCTTTTGCCGCTGGAATTCGACCAGGCCTATGTCGATGCGCTGGCCAAGGAATTGCCGGAACTGCCGGACGACAAGAAGGCGCGGCTGATCGCGTCGCTCGGCCTGTCCGTCTATGACGCCTCGATCCTGGTGTCGGAAAAGCCGATCGCCGATTATTTCGAGAAGGTGGCCGCCGGCCGCGACGGCAAGCTTGCCGCCAATTGGGTCATCAACGATCTGCTCGGGCAATTGAACAAGGCCGGAAAAGACATTGAAAACGCTCCGGTTTCACCCGAGCAGCTCGGTGCGGTCATCGATCTGATCAAGGATGGCACCATCTCCGGCAAGATCGCCAAGGACCTGTTCGAGATCGTCTGGAATGAGGGCGGCGACCCTCGCCAACTGGTCGAGAGCCGTGGCATGAAGCAGGTCACCGACACCGGCGCCATCGAGAAGGCCGTCGACGACGTTATTGCCGCCAATCCCGACAAGGTCGAACAGGCGCGCGCCAAGCCGAGCATGGCCGGCTGGTTCGTCGGCCAGGTGATGAAGGCGACCGGCGGCAAGGCCAACCCGCAAGCCGTCAACGACCTCGTCAAGGCCAAGCTGGGCATCGAGTAGCGCCGTGTTCGTCCGCACCGCAGGTGAACGCGACCTTGCCGCTGTGCGGACGCTGCTGGTGGAAACGTGGCATGCGACCTATGACGCCATTTATGGCGCTGCCAAAGTCACCGAGATCACCGACGAATGGCACTCGGTCGCTTCGCTCCGCTCGCGGCTGACGCGGCCGAATTCGGAATTCCTGGTGGCCGATGATGGCAAGCGGATCGGCGGCATGGCTTTCGCCGCCGCCACCGCCGATGCGAAAATCATCCTGCTGAACCAGCTCTACGTCCA
>NZ_RZRK01000340.1:0-6267 GCF_003997835.1 Mesorhizobium sp. M7A.F.Ca.CA.004.12.1.1 | reverse complement strand
GCCGCGCGGTGTGCGCACGGCGTCATAGACATAAGCTTCAGCCATTTGCTTGCTCCTTAGGTTTGCCTGATGTCGCTCTCAGAGAGAGCGGCCGATCAGCAATTTCATGATCTCGTTGGTGCCGCCGTAGATGCGCTGGACGCGGGCGTCGCGGAACATGCGGGCGATCGGGTATTCATTCATGTAGCCATAGCCGCCATGCAGTTGAAGGCATTCGTCGACGACTTTTCCCTGCAGGTCGCTGAGCCAGTACTTGGCCATCGACGCGGTCACAGGATCGAGGCCGCCGGCGATGTGGCGGGTGACGCAATCATTGTAGAAGACGCGGCCGACGGTGGCCTCGGTCTTGAGTTCGGCCAGCTTGAACTGGGTGTTCTGGAAATCGATGATCGCCTTGCCGAACGCCTTGCGTTCCTTGACATAATCAATGGTCAGCGCCAGCGCCCGCTCGATCATGGCAATGGCGCCGGTGCCGATCTGCAGCCGCTCCTGCGGCAATTGCTGCATCAGCTGGACGAAGCCCTGCCCTTCCTCATGGCCGAGCAGGTTGGAGGTCGGCACGCGCATGTCGTTGAAGAACAGCTCCGACGTGTCGTTGGCCTTGAGCCCGATCTTGTCGAGGTTACGGCCGCGCTGAAAACCTTCGACCTCGTCGGTCTCGACGACGATCAGCGAGGTGCCCTTGGCACCCTTCTCCGGATCGGTCTTGGTGACGACGATGATGAAGTTCGCAAGCTGGCCGTTGGTGATGAAGGTCTTGGAGCCGTTGATCTTGTACTGATTGCCATCCTTCTGCGCCCGCGTCTTGACGCCCTGCAGGTCGGAGCCGGCGCCCGGCTCGGTCATGGCGATGGCGCCGATCAGCTCGCCGGTCGCCAGTTTCGGCAGCCATTTCTTCTTCTGCTCCTCGGAGCCATAGTGGAGGATGTAAGGGGCGACGATCGAATTGTGCAGGCCGATGCCGAAACCGTCGACGCCGACATGGCCGATGGCCTCGATGATGGCGCTCTCATGCGCGAAGGTGCCGCCGGAGCCGCCATATTCCTCCGGCATAGAGGCGCAGAGCAGGCCGGCGGAACCTGCCTTCAGCCAGCTCTCACGATCGACCATCTCGTTCTTCTCGAACTCGTCGTAGCGCGGCGCGATCTCCTCCGACATGAAGCGATGCGCCATGTCGTAGAGCATGCCGACCTCGTCCGCCGCCCAAGCGGGCTTCGGAAGGCCAAGGATTTCAGCTGGGTTGGTCATGCTGGTATGATACTCCTCCCGACATGCATCATCGAAACTGAGGCCGGCGCACTGCCGCAGCGACCCCTCCCGACCCTTCGGGCCACCCTCCCCTCAAGGGGGAGGAGGACGCCGATCATCTTTAGAACGCTTCCGCCGGCAGTGCCATCAATGTGTCGGCGCCGCTCGAAATGCGGGCGAGATGCGCCGACGTCTCCGGCATGATCCGCTCCATGAAGAAGCGCCCCGTCACGACCTTGTTGTCGTAAAAAGATTGCGCGCCATTGGCGTCCGTCTTGCCAAGTGCCACCTTGGCCATCTGCGCCCACATATAGCCCAGAGCGACCAAGCCGAAGAGATGCATGTAGTCGGTCGAGGCGGCACCGGCATTGTCGGGCTTGGCCATGCCGTTCTGCACCAGCCACATGGTGGCGGCCTGCAAATCGTTGAGACCTTTCTTCAGCGCCTTGGTGAATGGCGCCATCTTCTCGTCGGAGCGGTTCTCCTCGCAGAACTCACCGACCTCCTTGAAGAAGGCCTGCACGGCGCGGCCGCCATTCAGGCCGAGTTTACGGCCGACGAGGTCGAGCGCCTGGATGCCGTTGGCGCCTTCATAGATCATGGCGATGCGGGCATCGCGCACGAACTGGCTCATGCCGTGCTCTTCGATATAACCGTGACCGCCGAACACCTGCTGCGCCATGACGGCGTGGTCGAAGCCCTTGTCCGTGAGCACGCCCTTGACCACCGGTGTCATCAGGCCGGTGTAATCGTCGGCGGCCTGGCGGTCCTTGTCGTCGCCGGAGCGGTGGGCAATGTCGGACTTGATCGCCGTCCACAGCGCCAGCGCGCGGCCGGCCTCGTTGAAGGCCTTCATGGTCATCAGGCTGCGGCGGATATCGGGATGGACGATGATCGGGTCGGCCTTCTTGTCCGGCGCCTTCGGCCCCGACAATGAGCGGCCCTGCAAACGGTCCTTGGCGTAGCCGACAGCGTTCTGATAGGCGATCTCCGACAGCGACAGCCCCTGCAGGCCCACACCAAGGCGCGCCTCGTTCATCATCGTGAACATCGCCTTCAGGCCGCCATTGGCCTCGCCGAGCAGCGTGCCCTCAGCCTCGTCATAGTTCATGACGCAGGTCGAATTGCCATGGATGCCCATCTTCTCCTCGATCGAGCCGCAGGAGACGGTGTTCCTGGTGCCCGGATTGCCCGATGCGTCGAGCTTGAGCTTCGGCACGATGAACAGAGAGATGCCCTTGACGCCTTCCGGCGCACCCTCGATGCGGGCCAGTACCAGATGGACGATGTTGTCCGACATGTCGTGTTCGCCGGCCGAGATGAAGATCTTCTGGCCTGAAATTTTATAGGTGCCATCGCCGTTCGGCACCGCCTTGGTCCGCAACAGGCCCAGATCCGTGCCGCAATGCGGCTCGGTCAGGTTCATGGTGCCGGTCCAGGCACCCTCGATCATCCTCGGCAACCATGTTGACTTCTGCTCGTCGGTGCCGTGGGTGATGATCGCGGCGATCGCGCCTTGCGTCAGGCCCGGATACATCATCAAGGACATATTGGCCGAGACCATATATTCGGCGACGGCGGTATGCACGGCATAGGGCAGGCCCTGGCCGCCGAACTCGACTGGTGCGGCCAACCCCATCCAGCCGCCTTCGCGATACTGGTCGAACGCCTCCTTGAAGCCTTTCGGCGTGGTCACCGAGCCATCGTCGTGACGCACACAGCCTTCCATGTCGCCGACACGGTTCAGCGGATGCATGACGTTTTCGGCGAGCTTGGCGCCTTCGGCCAGGATCGCCTCGAGCACATCGGGCGTGGCGTCGGCAAATCCGGGAAGGTTCGAATAACGCTGATAACCCAGAACCTCGTTGAGCACGAACAGCGTATCCTGGACCGGAGCCCTGTATGTCGGCATGCTTTTTCTCCACCCTGCAAACCCGGTCCGAATGCCCCGAAGACAAGCCAGGGGCGGCATGCGGACCCATATTGGGAGCGGGATAGCAAAAATTGACGTTTGCGTAAACGTCAATTTTTTCGATGCGACAAGATTCCCCGCCCACTGGAGCAATGAGCGTAGCGGCGCGACGATGCGCAAGCCAGCGCCGAAAGGCCATGAGAGTGGGCCAGGACAACGAAAAGCCGCGTGGCAGGCCACGCGGCTCGACAGAACTCAGACAATCAGCAGACGACTTGGTCTGCCGCAAATCCGAACGGATTTGTTTTAGCTGGCGGCGCTCGCCTGCGGCGCCGAACGCTCGCTCAGCATCTGGCGCACCGCCGACATCGAGCCGCTCAGCTCGTTGATGGCGTCGTCGATCAGCGCCCTTTGCTTCTGCAGGCGGGCAAGCTGCTTTTCCGACTTGTCCAGCGCGAGCTTGAGCTGCTTGGTGTTTGAACCGGTCGGATCGTAGAGATCCATCATCTGCTTGACGTCACGCAGCGAGAACCCGACCTTGCGGCCAAGCAGGATCAGCTTGAGGCGGGCCTTGTCGCGGCGCGTGTAGAGACGGGTCGACCCGTCACGCTGCGGGTTGAGCAGGCCTTTGTCTTCGTAGAAACGCAGCGTGCGCAGCGTCACTCCATATTTTTTCGCCATCTCGCCGATGCGGACGAGGTCCTCGCCGGTTTCGGCAGATATATTGGTATTGGCCGCGGTCTCGCCGGCCGAGATAAGCTTCATGGTCACTGGCTTTCCCCGTCTGGTGGCGTCGCGGTCTCGGACCATGCGTCGCCTGACTGGAAGCGGGGGCCTGCTTCCAGTCGTGGTTTCAACAAACAAATCGCAAACATGCGCTCAATGCGCCTTTTACGTTTACGTCAATTCTATACCGATTGCCGCATGATGACGCAAGGGCGTTCTGCGCGCCGCCCTTTATGCCGCACCGTCAGGCCGGCAGCCGGCATCCTTTCAATTTCTTAAGTTTGGTTAACGCGTTGTTTACCACGTTGGGGGAAATGTGGGCGCGTCGGCTACCCGTGTTTATCCTGTATCGAATTTTTCACGGTTTTTCGGAGCGCGGGCGAGAGCCCGGGAAGCTCGTCTTCCGCCGCGGCATCGCCGCCGGTCGCCTTCGTTCCGATAGGGACCTGGGGGAACTGGCCGCGAGCCAGCCATTCTGAAAGACGGACGCACCGATGAACAGCAAGCGGTCCTATCTCGACACACTCAATGCCGGCAGGCAGCGCAGGCCGCAGACCACGCTCGAGCAGTTGAACCAGTCGCTGGAGACACTGGAGCAGCGGCTGGAGCGGACGCGCGAGGATCCGGTGGCACGTCCCGAACTCCGCCAACCCGATCCACGCCAATATGGTGCCGATGCGCGCTATCCCGCGGCCCGGCCCGCTGGCCAGCAGCGCTGGTACGAGGACCCGCAGCCCGCGTCGCGACCGAAGAGCCCGATTCAGGGAGCCGCCGCTTTCGAGCAGAACTATCAGGCCATTGCCCGCGACATTGATCGCGTGCGCGGCCAGGAGGACGGCGTTGCCATGGTCGGCAAGATCGCCGGCGAATTGCGCGGCATGCGCGAGGAATTGCGCCACCAGATGACCGCAGGCCTGCAGCGGGAATTCGAAGCGCTGCGCAAGGACATCGAGCGGGCTTTCCAGTCAGGGGCAAGGCCCGGTGCTTCGGCCAAGGGCAGTGCTGAACTCGGCCTTGAGTTCGAGCGGCTTTCGGGCGCCATCCAGACACTGGCCGAGAAGAGCGACGACAGAAGCGTCAACATGCTGCGGCTCGAACTCGAACAGGTCAAAGCCGCACTCGAAACGCTGGCACGCGAAGAGAGCGTGCAGAAGGTCGACCGCCGCTGGGACGATTTCGATCGCCGGTGGACGGCGTTCGAAGACCGCGTCGACGCCGACCAGCGCAAGCGCTCGGACGACCCGGGCCTGTCTGCTCTGACCGCCCGGCTGGAGCAGATCAGCAATGCCGTCAACAATTTGCCGGAATCGTTGTCGCTGCGCTCGTTGGAGGAGAAGGTGCGCACGCTTGCCGGTGCCGTCGACCATTTGGCCAGCCAGCAGGACAATCGCGGCAGCGACACGCTTGGCATGATCGACGAGCGGCTGGACGAGATTTCCCGCGCCATCGTCGCATCCACGGTCGCCGCGCAAGCCAATTCATTCGACCACGAGGCTTTCGAGCGCATCGAGAGGCGGATCGACTCACTTGCCAGCCAGATCGAGGAAGTGGCGCAGGATCGTCCAGGCAACGCGGTCATGGACCGGTTAAGCACGCTGTCGGGCCGGGTTGACGAACTCGCCGGCCGCGCCAATCTGCCGGAGCAGGCGATGGAGCGCCTGGCCAAGCAGATTGCACTCATCGCTGACAAGATCGACCAGGCACCAGCCATGCCTGACGCCGACTACATCTTCCATGGGCTGGAGCAGCGCTTCGACGTGCTGTCGAGCATGATGGAACGCCGCCAGGGTGACGCCATCGAACAGGGCAACATGCTGTTCCGCGATCTCGAACGCAGGCTGGATGAGGTTGCCGACAGGCTGGACCAGCGCATGCCGCAGATCGACAGCGCCGGCATCATGGACGCCATCGATGCCCGCTTTACGGCGCTCGCCAAGCGTATGGAAACGCGTGTACCCGATCCCGCGGGCGAAGCCGCAATCCGCGGCCTGGAGAGCCGGCTCGAAGACATTTCAAGCCGGCTGGATGCGTCGGCCGCGCAGGTGGCCGGCATCGATCCGGCGCTGATCCGCAGCCTGGAAGCACAGGTTGCCGGCCTGTCCGCCCATCTTTCCAGGCCCAGCACCCCGCTGCCGGAATTCGAGGACATCAGCCCGCGTCTCAACGAAATTGAAAAGTCGCTCGCAGGAACCCGCGATTCCATCCTTGGCGCAGCGCGCGAAGCCGCCGAGAACGCGGTGCAATCACTTGCCGGTTCGAGCGCCAATACGACCGCTGTTTCCGGCCTCGCCCAGGATTTGAAGACGCTTGAAACGCTGACGCGGCGCTCCGACGAGCGCAATTCGAGAACGTTCGAGGCCATCCACGACACGTTGCTCAAG
>NZ_RZRK01000033.1:0-16415 GCF_003997835.1 Mesorhizobium sp. M7A.F.Ca.CA.004.12.1.1 | reverse complement strand
TGGGTGTCGAGTAGCAGTTTCAAGTGTTGACACCGAACAGTTGCTCAATCTCCTCGCCACCCATGCGGTCGAAATCGTCGGGAACGGAAAACTGGCCGGCCATAAAACCGACCCTTCGCGCCTGCGACGAGGCCGGCTGATCGATAGGCACGACTTTCACCAATGGTTTGCCCGCCTTGGCGATGATGAACGGCTCACCTTTGGCAGCTCGGTCAACGAGACGTGAAAGATTGGTCTTCGCATTGTGGATGTTCACGGTCTGCATCGCAGGTTTCTCCAAGTGGACTTAGTCCACAGAGCTTAGTCCATTTTCAGAGAATTACAAGTGGAGCGCGATGACTGGCAAAACCCGGGGTCGAGATTGTTCACCTGTCGATATTGCACCCTGGAGTGCGAACCTCGCCTCGGCATCAAGCCGTGGGCGGATCACCCCGTCTTGCCGTCAGCCAGCCCGAAGCCGCCGACGGGATGGGTCTCGACCTGGAATTCGAAGCCGGCGATGAATGGCCGCGCCTTGGCGATCGCCGCCTGGACTTCGGGAAGCTGCAGCGAGGCCTTGTGACTTTCGGCGTCGGTCCACACTTCGGTGACCCAGATCGCGTCGGCATCGGCGGGGTCGCGGGCGATGATATAGCTCAGGCAGCCTGGCAGGGCGCCTGTACTGTCGCGCAGAAGGTCCATGACCGCGTCGCGCTGGCCGCGCGCCGCCCGCATCTTGCCGATCAGTCCGTACATTCCGTTGTCTCCCTTTGAGGTTTTCGACAAGAACATGCAGACCGCCAGTATGCCGGTAGCCGTTCAAGGCATCAACTGGCCGCCATTCACCTCGATCACCTGGCCGGTGATGTAGCCGCTGAGAAGGTCCGAAGAGAGGAACAGATAGGCGCCGACGCAATCCTGCGCCGTGCCGGCGCGTCCCTGCGGAATGGTGGCGACCATGCCCTTCATCTGCTCGTCGGTCGAATAGCGCTCGTGGAACGGGGTGAGAATGGTTCCGGGCGCTACCGCGTTGACGCGGATGCCGAAGCCGATCAGTTCCTTGGCCATGCCGCGCGTCACATTGGAGACGAAGGCCTTGGCCGAGCCGTAAAGCCCGGCGCCGCCGCCGGCGCCGTTGCGCGCGGCGATCGAGGAGGTGTTGACGATGAAGCCGCCCTGTTTCTTCAGCCACGGGATCGCCTTGCGCGAAGCAGTCAGCACCGAGCGCGCATTGAGGTCCATCACAGCGTCGTAATGCGCCTCGGTCTGCTCGGCATAAGGGATGCGGCCAAGCATGCCGCCGGCATTGTTGACCAGCCCGTCGAGGCGGCCGAAATATTGCGCGCTGTCTTCGACGACGCGCTCGACATCGGCGGCAACGGAAAAATCGCCCTGAACGAGAAACACCTCGCCGCCCTTGTCGGCAATCGTCAGGCCGAGCTTCTCGGCGGCGTCTTGACTCGAATTGTAGTGCAGCGCCACCTTGCATTTCTGCGCTGCATAGGCCAGCGCGAGCGCCGCTCCGATGCCGGTCGACGCACCGGTGACCAGCACTGCCTTGCCGGCAAGATCGGGTATGCTGAGTGTGGTGGCTGGCACGGTTCTTCCTCCGGGAGGTCTGCCTGTCCTTCGTAGGCCCTTGCCACCCCGGTGTTCAAGCCTTTGAGCAATTCAAGGAAACGTGTGGAGCGGTTTCCCGGCAAAGCGAGTAGCGCTTTCCCTCGGGAATTTGCGCCCAACAAACCGCTCTACGGATGCAGATAGGCGTAACCCTGGCCTTGCAGTTCGGCGAGTTTGACGACGCCGCCCTTGTCGGCGGCATGAAACCCGGCGAGCAGGTCGGGGAGCGAAATATCCATGCCTTGCATGGTGTTGGCGCAGGCATGGGGTTCCAGCCCCTGCCGCACCAGGCCGGCGAAGCGCCCGGAAATCGCGGCCGATATGCCTTTCGACTTGAAGGCCGCGAGCGCGGGACCATGCACGACCAGCACGATGTCGACATTGCCGCCGGTGCCCTCATAGTGGTTCTTGATGTTGCCGAGCACGAAATTGACCTTGTCGGTGTCGCTCAAGTGGTAGGCGACTTTTTGCCTTGCGGGCTCGGTGGCGGCTGCCTGTGCTGCCCGCAAACCGAGAAGCGTTCCGGTTCCGGCAAGAACCGCGCGGAACATATCGCGCCGACGCATGGAATCCTCCTCCGCTTGGCGGCCCGCCGCGAATTGCGTGGCTGCGGCCGCAATACTAGCATAAATTGGCGTTGCGTCCTGTCGATGCGGAGGAGAGATCACATGGCGTTCAGGGCAGGGGAATGGAAGACAGTCGCCGGCGCCGGGTTTGGCGCGGCGCTGCTTGGCTTGCTTGCCGGATCGGCCTCCGCCGACGATGCGCTGAAGCTCACCGAACTCAGTCCGAACGGCGCTGATGCCTGTTTCGGCCGCGTCTATGATGCGGGGCATCTCAAGGCGCACCCGAAGCAGAAGGTGACGCGGATCTTCTTCTACTACGGCCATGATCCGGTCAGCCGGCCGAACGAGGAACCGACCGTGAATTCCGACACGTCCTACAATGCTTTCATCGCCACCACCGTGCGCGGCGCCAAGTCGCCGGAATGGGCCGGCGGCTGGTGCAATCATGCGTCAGAGGACGGCAAGACAGGCCCGGTTCATTGCGGCATGGAATGCGACCGGACGCTTGCGTCGCTGAAGGTCGACGACAAGGGCCGGCTGTTCCTCTCGGATCTGCAGCCCGACATCTATCTCGATGCCGGTTCGGAAGAAGAGCTTGGCGCTGCGGAATATAGCAGGCAGGCACTCGGCAAGGATGACGACAATTTTCGCCTCGACCCGATCCCAGCGGCGACCTGCAAGGCGGAGTTCGCGCGCATCGATCCGGTCGACCCGGCGCTAGGCCCGCCGCTGCGCGAGCGGCTGAAGCCGGACCAGGCCTTCTGCTATGGGCGCGACTACGATGCAGCGCATCTCGGCTCGCACCCCGATCAACTCACCCGGTCGATCCGGGTTTTCCGCGGCAAGGTAGAGCTGGCGTCCTTCGCCTCGGGTGGCGACGCCGCCAACTGGCCAGACGGCGCCGACATTGCCGTTACCGTCACCACACGGCAGAAATCGGCTGAGGTTACGCAGACCTATTCCTGCCAGGGCGAAGCCGATCAGTGGCGCTGCGCGGCCAGTTCGAAGATGAGCGATTCTTCCTGCGACATCGCGCAGAAGGAGATTTTCCTCAAGCGTGGCGCCAATGGCACGATGATGCTGGCCAACCCCAACAGCGCGCTCGCGATCGTCGACCTGTGTTCGAAGGCCGCCGACGGCAAGACGAAATCCGACGACAAGGTCTACCGGCTGCAGCCAATGCCGCAATCGGCCTGCTCGCCTTGAGCTTCAATGGAGGGCGCGAATGGATAAGGCAAAAGTCTTTTGGTCTGGCGGATCGCAAGCAGTACGCATGCCGAAGAAATACCGTTTCGATACCGGCGAGATTTCAATCCGTCGCGAGGGCCGAGCGGTCGTTCTCGAACCGCTTGCGCAGGATTGGGTCTGGCTCGACAGTTTGACCGGGCCACTTGACGACGATTTTGTTGAGGCAGCTTTGGAAGGCCGATAGAGACTGGCGGCGCAGACCATAGGATCCATGCGTGACATCTGAGCGCTGCTGCGGTGCAGAATTCTGTTCCGCTGCACTCTACGAAGGTCGCGGCATGGATCCTCGGGTCTCCGCGACGGAGCTTCGCTCCTGCTTCGCCCGTGGATGACGAAGTCGAGAAGCTTCGGTTAATTTTCCCAAGTCGCTACAGGAAATCGCCTCAGGCGAACGGCACGGCCGTCGTGCCCTTCGGCAGCTTGGCCTCGTCGTCGGGCTCGACATGGATGGTGACGCGCACCGAGGGGATTTCGGCCTTCAGCGCGTCCTCGATGCGGTCGCAGATGACATGGCTGGCGCCGACCGACATGTCTGCGTCGACGACCAGATGAAACTCGATGAAGGTGGCGCGGCCGGCGATGCGCGTCTTGAGGTCGTGCACCTCGAGCGCGCCCTTGCAATTGGCCGAGATGACGTCACGGATGCGCATGTGTTCCTGGGTGTCGACGGCGCGGTCCATCAGGCCGTTCATCGACGAGCCTATGACATGCCAGCCCTGCCACAGGATGTTCAAAGCCACGAGGACGGCAAGTGCGGGGTCAAGGATCTGCCAACCGGTCAGGATCGCTCCGACCAGGCCGCCGAAGACGCCGATCGAGGTGACCACGTCGGTCATGATGTGGTTGCCGTCGGCAACCAGCGCCGGTGATTTCTCCGCCCTGCCGGCGCGGATCAACGTCCAGGCCCAGAAGGCGTTGATGACCGTAGCGACGCCGTTGACGGCAAGACCTTCCCAGGGCTGTTCGAGCGGTGCCGGGGTCTGCCAGTGGCGCCAGACCTCGTTGAGGATCAAAAGGGCGGCGAGCACGATCAGCACGCCTTCCAGCACCGCCGAGAAATACTCGGCCTTGTGATGGCCGAAAGGGTGGTCCTGGTCGGCCGGCTTGTGGCTGACCTGGATCGCCCAGAAGGCTGCAACCGAGGCAATGACGTTGACGATCGATTCCAAGGCGTCCGAGTAGAGCGCCACCGAGCCGGTGACGTACCAGGCGGCAGCCTTCAGCGCGAGCACGACAAAAGCGACGATAATCGACCAGAAGGCAAGATTGGCGATTTTGCGCTTCGCGGCCGCCTTGGCCGCGGTCGCCATCGTGTTCTCGGCTTCAGCCATGATCGTCAGGCGGCCTTTTCCTTGGCCTTGCGGGGCAAGTGGGCGACGATGTTCTCGATGATGCGCATGCCGGCATTGTGGCCGAGCGTCATGATCGATTCCGGGTGGAACTGTACCGCGGCGATAGGCTCCTTGCGGTGTTCGAAGGCCATGATTATGCCGTCCTCGGTCTCGGCTGTGACGATGAAATCGTCGGGCAGGCGCACCGGATCGGCAAAGATCGAGTGGTAGCGGCCGACGGTCACTTCCTTGGGCAGGCCCGAGAAGATGATGCCGGGCTTGGAGACCCGGATGCGCGACGGCTTGCCGTGCATCGGTATGTGCAGCTGCCGCAGTTCGCCGCCATAGGCCTCCGCCAATGCCTGCAGGCCAAGGCAGACGCCGAAGATCGGCAGTTCGCGGGCGCGCGCCTTCTTGATGGTTGCGGCGCAATCGAAGTCCTTCGGCGTGCCGGGGCCGGGCGACAGCACGACGAGATCGGGTTTCAGCCGGTCGAAGACTTCCTCAGGCACCGGCGAGCGAACGGTCGAGACGTTGGCGCCGGTCTGGCGGAAATAATTGGCCAGCGTGTGGACGAAACTATCCTCGTGGTCGACCAGCAGGATGTTGACGCCGTCGCCGACGCGCGCGGTGGTTCGCTCGGTGCTGGCGGAATTGCCTGTCTTGGCGTCGCGGATGGCGGAGAGCATGGCGGATGCCTTCAGTTCGGTTTCTGCTTCTTCTTCCTCGGGAATGCTGTCGAACAGCAATGTGGCGCCGGCCCGCACTTCGGCAATGCCGTCCTTGATACGGATGGTGCGGAGCGTCAGGCCGGTGTTCATGTCACCGTTGAAATTGACCATGCCGATCGCACCGCCATACCAGGCGCGCGGGCTCTTCTCGTTCTGTTCGATGAAGCGCATGGCCCACAGTTTCGGCGCGCCGGTGACGGTGACCGCCCAGGCATGCGACAGGAAGGCATCGAAGGCATCCATGCCTTCGCGCAGCCGGCCTTCGATGTGGTCGACCGTGTGGATCAGGCGCGAATACATTTCGATCTGCCGACGGCCAATGACGCGCACCGAACCCGGCTCGCAGACCCGCGACTTGTCGTTGCGATCGACGTCCGAGCACATGGTCAGCTCGGATTCGTCCTTCTTCGAGTTGAGCAGTTTCAGGATCTGCTCTGAGTCGGAAATGGCGTCGTCGCCGCGCTTGATGGTGCCTGAGATCGGGCAGGTCTCGACGCGGCGGCCGTTGACGCGCACGAACATTTCCGGCGAGGCGCCGATCAGATATTCGCCTTCGCCCAGATTGATGAAGAAGGAATAGGGCGACGGATTGATGGCTTTCAGCTTGCGCGAAATCTCGGATGGCTGCGTCTCGCAGCGCTCGTAGAACATCTGGCCGGGCACGACCTCGAACAGGTCGCCGCGCTTGAACGAATCCATCGCCTTGCGCACCAGATCCGCGTATTCGCCCGGTTCATGGTCGCCGCGCGGCGGGATGCGGTCAGGGCTCTTGAACGGCTCGGCGATTTCGTCGCGCGGCAGCCCTTCGGTCGAAAAACCCTCGCCGGCATAGTCATAGCGGTCGGTCCAGGCCTTGGCGGAATAATGGTCGACGACCAGGATCTCGTCGGGCAGGAAAAGCACCAGGTCGCGCTGGCTTGGCTTGCGCTCGAGCTTGTAGTCGACCGGGTCGAACTGGAAGGCGAGGTCGTAGCCGAAAGCGCCGTAGAGACCGAGATTGGCGTCTTCCTCGGTCCTGAACAGAGCGGTGATGGCGCGCAGCACCGTGAAGACTGAAGGGACGCGGCTGCGCTCCTCCTCGGTGAAGACACGGCCGGGCTTGGCGACATCGAGGCGGATGAGTGTCTTCGACGTCTCGGCGATGGTGACATCCGCCTGGCTGGCGAGCGCCTTGCCGATGACCGGCAGCAGCGCCTCGCCACGGCGGTTCAGCGCCTCGATGCGCATGGCACGGCCGCGCGCCGAGACGACCAGTGGCGGATCGATGATGGCGGTGTCCCAGCGCGTGTAGCGGCCGGGATATTCATAGTTCGAGGAAAATACAGCGCCGCGGCGCGAATTCAGGCCGTCAACGTAAGCGTCGATCGCGCCCGCATAGGGCCGGTCGTGGCGCGCGCGCGTGATGGTGATGCCACCCGCGGTCACGAAACTTTCCGCGCCGTTTTCCAGAAGCTTTATCGTCATTGCCGTCTCCATCAGCGTCTTGGGGCAACGGACCCGGGAATGGCTTGGAAAAAACAAATGGCCGCCCGGACTTTCCGTTGCGGCCACCCTCTCTTTTCACGCGCACGTGTTCGAACAGGCCGCTGTCAGCAGGCCCACCACCAAATGGTCTTGATCGAACGCATGTTCATGGCGAAAATCCATAGCCGCGAAAAACCGGATGCGCAACTGATTTGAAAAGCCTGTCCGGTGGCCGCCGCTTCAGCGTCTCATGGCACATCGCCAGGGCGGACAGTGCCGCTTAGACTGTTCCTCTAACAGCAGGAGACGGGAAAACACCATGACCGAGCAGATCGAGCGTGCGCGGACGTTCCATTCCCTCCACGTCAAGGGAAACCCGATCGTTCTCTACAACGTCTGGGATCCGGGTTCGGCCAAGATCGTCGAGAAAGCGGGCGCCAAGGCGATCGCCACCGGAAGCTGGCCGGTGGCTGCCGCGTTCGGCTATGCCGATGGCGAGAAAATCCCGCTGGAGCTGGCGCTCGACAACATCAAGCGCATCGTCACTGCCGTCGACCTGCCGGTGACCATGGACCTCGAGGGCGGCTACGGCGTCGATCCGGAGATTGTGGCTCGCACGGTGACGTTGGCGCTACGGGCCGGCGCTATCGGTTTCAATTTCGAAGACCAGGTTGTCGGCGGCACCGGCCTGCACGACATTTCTGTTCAGGTAAAACGCATCGAAGCTGCGGCAGCGGCCGTCAAGGCCTCCGGCATACCGGCGTTCATCAACGCCCGAACCGACATCTTCCTCAAGGCGAAACCGGATGCGCATGACGACGTCCTGCTCGACCAGGCCATCGAGCGCGCGCAGGCCTTCGAAAAAGCCGGCGCACACGGCTTCTTTGCGCCGGGTCTTGGCGATGAGGACCTGATCGAGACGCTTTGCAAGGCAATCGCGTTGCCGGTCAACATCATTGCGCTGGGGCACGTGCCGCCGCGCCAGCGGCTGGCCGAACTCGGCGTCGCCCGCATCAGCCACGGCCCGGTGCCTTACCGGCAGATGGCGGAATGGCTGGAGGCGAAGGCGCGACTGGCTATTTCGGGTTAAGTCAGTCCTCCAGCGTTCCCGACCGGGCGTCGGTGCTCTTCCTGTCGCCGACCAGCTTCAGAAGATCCTCGCCGGCGCGGATGATGCGGCGCGAGCGGCGGGTCAGGATGATGCCGTCCTGCGGCGCGAACACCTCGGTGCGGCCGTCGGCTTCACCCGGTGCATGGACGATGGTGGCGAGGCGCGCGCCCCTGGCGACGCGGTCGCCGGGTTTCACGTCGTAGAGCACGGCACCGGCCCGTGGCGCCGGCATCATGTCGATGTTTTCCAATGGCGCCACGAAGCCGGTGAAAGGACCCGGCGCGGGCAGGGTGCTATCGGCGATCACGCCGCGCGCCACCAACAGCCGGTAGAGGCCGTCGGCGTCGGCGGCGGCCAGGGCACCGTCGACATCGAGGATGCCGCGATATTCGACGGTGGTGGCGACGCGGCGGTCGAGCTTGGCCACATCGGCGGGGACGTTCTGGTAGGGCATGATCGAGGCGCCCTCGAAGGTGCCGTCGGTGTCCTCGCTCCACAGCACGACCGCGTCGACGCCCATGGCGGCGGCGCAATCGGCCATGGCAGGCCACAGGCTGGTGTGGACGTAGAGGTAGGCGAGGCCCTCGTCATCGCAGTGCAGGTCGAGCACGATGTCATGGCCGAGCGAGAGCTGCACCAGCCGCGTCTTCAGCCGCTGGTCGACGCTGCCAAGGGTGGTGTCGGGCAAGAGCGCTGTGTCGGGCGCGGTGAGTAGCGGAAAGCCGCGGTTGAAATTGGTGCGCGTGCCCAGATGGAAGCGGCCCTGATGCTCGCCGAAATGATATTGCGCCCGGCCGATCGGATTGGCCCAGGGCACGACGGTGAGATTGCCCTTGATGCGGCCTTCGGCCTCCGCTTTGGCAAGCATCGGCATCAGCGCGTCGATGGCGACGACGCCCGGCAACTCGCCGGCATGGAGTGCCGCCTGTAGGTATGCCGAAGGAGCAGCCTTGTCGGAACCAGTGAAGCGGAACAGCGGGAATTCGTAGGAAACCCCTTCGCTTTCGCCGGCGATGCGCTCGATCGATTTCTGCATGACTTCCTCCATCAAGAGCGAGAGACATGCGATTTGAAGGCGCCGATGTCGATTGGTCCAGCCCGCCGCGCTATGGGCGCAAGAGGCTATTCAGCCGGAAGCGGGATGACCGGCGCGCGCCGGTCCAGCGCCTGCGACAGCACGGCGACGGTGACCGCCAACAAAGCGAGTGCTGCGCCGACCAGCGGCAAATTGGCATAGGAAACACCGGCGGAAAGGGCAACGCCGCCGATCCAGGCGCCGCTGGCATTGCCGACATTGAAGGCGCCCTGGTTCAGCGTGGCGGCGAGGTTCGGTCCCTCGGAGGCCGCCTCGACGACCCGGATCTGCAGCGGCGGCACGACGACGAAGATGAGCAGGCCCCACAGGAAGACGATGCCGACGGCAACGCTGGCGATTGCGCCGAACTGCCTGAAGCCAACGAAAAGCAGGGCCATCAGCAGCAGCGTGCCGATCACTGTCGGCATCAGTTTCCAGTCGGCCAGTCTGCCGCCGATAATGTTGCCGATGGTCATGCCCGCGCCGAACAGCAGCAGAACCCACGTGACTGCCGAGGTCGACAAGCCCGATACCTCGGTGAGGTAGGGTTTGATGTAGGTGAAGACGGTGAACAGGCTTGCGGAGGTCAGCGCCGCGATCAGCATGGCCAGCCAGACCTGCAGCTTGCCCAGCACGCGCAGCTCGCCGCGCAGGCCGCCACCGCTTGGCTGGGCGACATCGGACGGCACCAGCCAGGCGATCGCTGCCACCGAGATCAGGCCGATACCGACCACGGCAACGAAGGTGGAGCGCCAGCCGAACGCTTCGCCAAGTGCGGTTCCGGCGGGAACACCCAGGATGTTGGACAGCGTCAGCCCGGCGAACATCAGCGCGATGGCGCTGGCGCGTTTGTTGCGCGGCACCAGGCTGGCGGCAACGACCGAGCCGATGCCGAAGAAGGCGCCATGGCCGAAAGCGGTGAAAACGCGCGCGGCCATCAGCGTCCAGTAGTTGGGCGAGATGGCGCAAAACAGATTGCCGATGACGAACAGGACGGCCAGCCCGACCAGCACAGGCTTACGCGGCAAATGCGCGGTGGCCATCGCCACGATCGGCGCGCCGAAGACGACGCCCAGCGCATATCCGGTAACCAGCAGGCCGGCAGAAGGGATCGATACGCCGAGGTCGGCTGCGACCTCGGGCAGCAGGCCCATGATCACGAATTCGGTGGTACCGATGCAGAAGGACGCAATGGCAAGCGCAAGGATCGGCAAGGGCATGGGGCGTCCAGACTGAATCGGTTCAAATTGAGACTGCGCGAAGGACGCCACCGTGCGCAAGCTGCATTGCTGCATCGCAGCGATGCAGAAAAGGAAGAGCTTTGAAATGGGTCGCTAACAGGCTGTCAAACCAGCGGCTTCAATTCCTGGGCAATGGTTGGCAACAGCTCCGAGACATTCGGGTGGATGTGCACGGCACGCGCCAGCGTGTCGACGGGCGCCTTGGCGTACATCAGGTCGAGTACGCTATGGATAACCTCGTCGCCGCCGGGGCCGAGCACCGAGCAGCCGAGGATCTGCCTGGTGTCGGCGTCGACCAGGATCCTCATGAAGCCCTGCGTCTCGCCCTTTTCGATAGCGCGGCCGACGCGGGTCATCGGCCGCTGGCCGACCAGCGCGCGACGGCCGGATTTCTTCACCGCGGCCTCGGTCATGCCGCAGCGGCCGAGCGGTGGGTCGATGTAGAGCGCATAGGCTTCGATGCGATCACTGACCTTGCGCGGATCGTTGTCCAGCAGGTTGGCGGCGACGATCTCGTAGTCGTTGTAGGAGGTGTGGGTGAAGGCGCCCCTGCCGTTGCAGTCGCCCATCGCCCAGATGCCGGGCACGCTGCTGCGCAACTGGTCGTCTACAGAGACGAAGCCGCGCTTGTCGACCTCCACGCCAGCCCTCTCCAGGCCGAGGTCATCGGTGTTGGGCGTCCGCCCCAGAGCCAGCAGCACGTGCGAGCCGACCGCCGGCGGTTTGCCGGCGGAGAAGGTTACGGCAATGTCCTGGCCCTGTCTGGCGAAAGCGATGTCGTCGGCGCCGACATGGACCGTGATGCCCTCGTTTTCGAGGATCGACAGGATGGCGGCGGAGACATCCTCGTCCTCGCGGCCAGTCAGGCGTGGGCTCTTCTCGATGACGGTAACTTCGCTACCGAAGCGGCGGAACATCTGTGCGAATTCGAGCGAGATGTAGCTGCCGCCGACGACGATGAGATGGCGCGGCAGCACGTCGAGATCCATCATCGAGGAATTGGTCAGATAGTCGATGTCGTGGATGCCAGGCAGGTCTGGGACCGAGGCTCGGCCGCCGGTGTTGAGGAAGATCTTTTCGGCGGTCAGCAGATCGTCGCCGACGCGCACCGTGTTGGCGGATTCGAAACGCGCATGGCCGCGATAGAGGGTGCATTTGTCCATGCCGGCAATCCAGGTCTCGAGATTGGTGCGGGCGTCGATCGTCACCTTGTCCTTGCGCGCCTTGATCCTGGCATAGTCGACGCCGACGGGGCCACTGAGCGTCACGCCATAGTCGGCGGCGCGGCGCGCAAGATGCGCGGCGTAGGCGCTGGCGACCATGGTCTTGGTCGGCATGCAGCCGGTGTTGACGCAGGTGCCGCCGACCAGCTTGCGCTCGATCAGCGCCACGCTCATGCCGGCGGCCGTCAGTCGGCCGGCCAGCGGAGGGCCAGCCTGTCCGGCACCGATGATGATGGCGTCGAAGGTTTTCGTCGTCATGCCACCGCCGCTACGATCAGCAGGCCGCCGATGATCGCCACCGCGTCCTCGATGAAGGCGGCGGGCGGATCCTTGCCGAAGGCGGCTGCGAGCCGGCCGCGAGCTTCAGCGCCGCCCAGCGTGCCGATGACGGCGCCGATGGCGCCGGCAATCAAGCCGCCGATGGTGGCACCGCCTGTCGCGCCGATCACCGCGCCGGTGAAGGCGCCCATGACGATGCGGGCGCCGAATTGCTGCGGCACTTTACGGCTCGGCGTCGACGGCAACTGGTCGGTGACCAGTTCGACGATGGCCAGGATGGTGAAGATGCCGACAGCCGCCCAGTGACTCATGAAGCTCGCCCAGGTGCCGGCAACCGGCAGCCAGCCGAGATAAGCGCCCCAGGCAACGGCAGCCGGCGCCGTCATGGCGCGAAGACCGGCAACGACGCCGATCAGAAGTGCGAGAATGTAGAGCATGGTCGATCCCCCTCGATCACCGGGCCAGGACGGCCTTGAGACGCAGGCTACCATAGGTCCAATATTTGACCAGTACTTGCATCGGCGCTTTTCTGTTGGCCGCACTTGTGCTTTTGAAGGACGTGAACTGGAGACCGCGTCATAGCCGAAAGCGAGCGCGTGAAGATGGCGGCCGGCGAATGGTACACCTGCCTCGATGATGAGCTGGAGTCCTTGCGTGTGGTAGCGCGTGACGCGGTGTTCGAGCACAATTGCCTGCCGCCGCGGCAGCGCGGCAATCTCGGGTCGGGCTTGAAAGCTTTACTCGGCAACGCCGGCGAGGGTGCCCGCATCGAGGCGCCGTTTCACTGCGCCTATGGTTTCAACATCTTTCTCGGCGACGGCGTCTTCCTCAATGCCGGCTGCACCATCCTCGACACGGCGAGTGTGCGCATCGGCAAGGGAACGCTGCTCGGTCCCAATGTGCAGATTTATTGCGCCGAGCATCACAAGGAGGTCGCTGGGCGGCAAGCTGGACTGGAGATCGCCAAGCCGGTCGAGATCGGCGCCAATGCGTGGATCGGCGGCTCAGCCGTCATCCTTGGCGGCGTCAGCATCGGTGAAGGTGCCATCGTCGGCGCCGGCGCGGTGGTGACGCGCGACGTGGCTGCGAACACCACGGTGGTCGGCAATCCGGCACATCAGGTCAAGCGGGACTGAATAGATCAGGACGACAGAACGTACGTCATGCGCTCGCCCTGGTCGGTCCTTCTGGAGAATTCGCGCCGATATTGCGCCGGCGATGTCCTCAGCCTTGCGGCGAAATGCTGGCGCAGCGAGGTGGCGCTGCCGAAGCCGGCTTCGAAGGCGACCATGTCCATCGACTTTTCGGTCGCCTCCAGCAACCGTTGAGCCAGTTCTATCCGTTGGCTGGTCAGCCAATCGCCGAAACTGGTGCCGATCGATTTTTGGAAGCGGCGGGTAAAGGTGCGCCGGGTCAGGCCGGCGGCCTCGGCGACGCTATCCAGGCTATGCGTCTCTCCGAGCGCCGCGCGAACCGCGTCGAGGGCTTGGGTGAACCGGTCGGCGTCTGCGCTTCTTTCCACCGGATGCTCGATGAATTGCGCCTGGCCGCCCTGCCGATGCGGAGAAAGGACGATCTGGCGGGCGAGCCGCAGTGCCGCTTCCGCGCCGTAGCGGGCGCGCACGATGTGGAGACAGCAGTCCAGACCGGCGGCGACGCCGGCCGAGGTCACGATGTCACCATTGTCGACATAGAGCACCGAGGCATCGACGGCGACGTCGGGGTGGAGTTTCTGCAACTGTTCGGAATAGGCCCAGTGCGTCGCGGCACGACGGCCCGAAAGCAGCCCGGCCGCGGCAATGGCGAAGGTTCCAAGGCACAGGCCGACGATCAAGGCGCCGCGTTGGTGC
This sequence comes from Mesorhizobium sp. M7A.F.Ca.CA.004.12.1.1, assembly GCF_003997835.1. NCBI lineage: Bacteria > Pseudomonadati > Pseudomonadota > Alphaproteobacteria > Hyphomicrobiales > Phyllobacteriaceae > Mesorhizobium > Mesorhizobium sp. M7A.F.Ca.CA.004.12.1.1. Next base: position 2,697 of record NZ_RZRK01000033.1, on the reverse strand, counting down.
GCCCGGCGCAACGCCTCCATCAGCGGCGGCGATGCCGGTTCGCCGAGATGATGCCAGCTTGGAATGATGACGATATCGGCGCCGTCGAGCCCTTCGAGCCCATGCGGCGCGGCAATTGTCAGTCCGGCCTCGGTGTGGATCGGGCCGGGCTTGACCGCGCAGATGCGGAAGTCGAAGCGCGGCAGGCCAAGCGCCGTCCTGTCCTCTGCGAAGACCAGGCACGGTACGGAAAGGTGGAACGGGCTGATGCCGTCGAAGGCGAGTACGGCAATGATCGGGTCGGTCATGGGTGCTTCCGGCAGTTGAATGCGGATTGTCCCAATTCTTTCGAATGATGTCAATCGGGCCACTTTCGACTGTCGCGGAGTCCGCCTATTTTCGGTCCATCACATTCAAGCCGGAAAGGAAAACACCATGTCTGACCCAGCCAACACCACGCCACGCCGGGCGCTGATCGTCGTCGATGTGCAGAACGATTATGATGGCGGCAGTCTTGCCATCCAGCATCCGCCGTTCCGCGACAGCGTCGTCCATGTGGCGCGGGCGATGGATGCAGCGACTGCTGCCGGCATCAAGGTGGTGGTCGTCAAGCAGATGGCGCCCGAGACATCGCCGATCTTCGCCGGGGGAAGCCATGGCGGCGAACTGCATCCCGAAATCGCCAGGCGTGGGCGCGACCATTATGTCGAAAAGAACCTGCCCTCCGCCTTCACCGGCACCGACCTCGAGGACTGGCTGCGCGCCAACGCCATCGATACGATCACGGTGGTCGGCTACATGACGCACAATTGCGACCTGTCGACCATCATCCACGCCGTGCATATGGGCTTTGCCGTCGAGTTCCTGTCGGATGCGACCGGATCGGTGCCTTACGCCAACAGCGCCGGCTACGCCTCGGCCGAGGAGATCCACCGCGTGGTCACGATCATCCTGCAGTCGCGCTTTGCCGCCGTGCTCAAGACCGCCGAATGGGTCGAGTGCCTGAAGACCGGCGCGCTGCCGGAACGCGACACCATCTTCGGCTCCAACCAGCGGGCGCTGTCACGCAGCGCCGCGTAGGGACTATCTGAAAACAGAAAGGGCGCCGCATCGCTGCGGCGCCCTTTCTGTTCGAATAGAAGGATTCTAGAACAGGCCTTCGATCTGGCCCATCTCGTTGAGGAAGATCTTTTCCGAGGACGGCGCCCTCGGTAGGCCGGGCATGGTCATGACCTCGCCGCAGATGATGACGACGAAGCCCGCACCTGCCGAAAGCCTGACCTCGCGCACCGGCACCGTGTGGCCGGTCGGCGCGCCGCGCAGGTTCGGGTCGGTCGAGAACGAGTACTGCGTCTTGGCCATGCACACCGGCAGGTGGCCGTATCCGGCGTCTTCCCAGGCCTTGAGCTGGTCGCGCACCGACTTGTCGGCGATCGCTTCCGAGCCGCGATAGATACGCTGGACGATGGTGTTGATCTTCTCGAACAGCGGCATCGCATCGGGATAGAGCGGCGCGAACTGCGAAGCACCGGATTCGGCCAGTGCCACCACCTTGTTGGCGAGATCCTCGATGCCGGCCGAGCCGTGCGCCCAGTGCTTGCACAGCATCGCCTCTTCGCCCATCGAGGCGACATAGTCCTTCATCGCCTGGATTTCGGCGTCGGTGTCGGAGTAGAAGTGGTTGATCGCAACCACCGCCGGCACGCCGAACTGGCGGATATTCTCGATGTGGCGGCCGAGGTTGGCGCAGCCCTTCTTCACCGCCTCGACGTTCTCCTTGCCGAGGTCTTCCTTCTTGACGCCGCCATTCATCTTCATGGCGCGCACGGTGGCGACAATGACGGCCGCCGCCGGTTTGAGGCCTGCCTTGCGGCACTTGATGTCGAAGAACTTTTCAGCACCCAGGTCGGCGCCGAAGCCGGCTTCGGTGACGACGTAGTCGGCGAGCTTGAGCGCCGTCGTGGTGGCGACGACCGAGTTGCAGCCATGCGCGATGTTGGCGAACGGGCCGCCATGCACGAAGGCCGGGTTGTTCTCCAGCGTCTGCACCAGGTTAGGCTGCATGGCGTCCTTGAGCAACACGGCCATGGCGCCGTCGGCCTTGAGGTCGCGGGCATAGACGGCCGACTTGTCGCGGCGATAGGCGACGATGATGTCGCCGAGGCGCTTTTCCAGGTCCTTCAGATCGGTCGACAGGCACAGGATAGCCATCACTTCCGAAGCAACGGTGATGTCGAAGCCGCCCTCGCGCGGGAAACCGTTGGCGACGCCGCCGAGCGAGCAGATGATCTCGCGCAGCGCCCGGTCGTTCATGTCCATGACGCGGCGCCAGACGACGCGGCGGGTGTCGATGCCGAGCTCATTGCCCCAGTAGATGTGGTTGTCGATCAGCGCCGAAAGCAGATTGTGCGCCGTGGTGATGGCGTGGAAGTCGCCGGTGAAGTGGAGGTTCATGTCTTCCATCGGCACGACCTGCGCATAGCCGCCGCCGGCGGCACCGCCCTTGACGCCGAAATTCGGGCCGAGCGAGGCCTCGCGGATGCAGACGATCGCCTTCTTGCCGATGCGGTTCAGGCCGTCGCCAAGGCCGACCGTAGTCGTGGTCTTGCCTTCGCCGGCCGGCGTCGGGTTGATGGCGGTTACGAGGATCAGCTTGCCGTCCTTGTTGCCCTTCACCGACTTGATGAATTCGGCTGATATCTTGGCCTTGTCGTGTCC
>NZ_RZRK01000339.1:0-6307 GCF_003997835.1 Mesorhizobium sp. M7A.F.Ca.CA.004.12.1.1 | reverse complement strand
TTCCCTAACATGTTCTCAATCCACGCCGTCTTTGACATCATGGCCTGGATGCGGAATGTTAAAAGGCGGAAAGCCAACAATGGGAGTTAAGTCATGACAATTTACAAGAGTAATGGCGATCGCGTTCCGGATCACATCCTGGCCATGGCCGAAGAAGCCAAGGCAGGCAAGGTGGACCGCCGCGAATTCCTGGCCATGGCCAGCGTCTTCGGCGCATCGACGGCAATGGCTTACGGCTTGCTCGGCCTCGCCGATCCGACGCCGGCGAAGGCCGAAGAGGTAAAGGGCAAGAAGGGCGGCACGCTGAAGATCGCCCAGTGGATCAAGGATCCCAAGGACCCGCGCAAGGCCGACTGGTCGGAAATCGCCAATGCCGAGCGCCAGGCGCTCGAGCCGCTGGTCAAGTACACGTCCGAATACACGTTCCGCCCCTATCTGCTGGAAAGCTGGGACGTCAACGACGATGCCACGCAGTACACGCTGCATGTGCGCAAGGGCGTCACCTGGTCGAATGGCGATGCCTTCACCGCCGCCGACGTCGTCTTCAACCTGAAGCGTTGGGCCGACAAGAAAGCCGAAGGCAATTCCATGCCCGGCCGTCTTGGCTCGCTGGTCAAGGACGACAAGCTCGACGAAAGCGCCGTGACCATGCCGGACGACCACACGGTCGTGCTGAAGCTCACCAAGCCGGACATCGCGCTGATTCCGAACATGTGCGACTATCCCGGCCTCATCGTCCACAAGACCTTCGATGAGAAGGGCGGCGACTTCAAGGCCTGCCCGATCGGCACCGGTCCGTTCGAACTCGTCTCCTACGATGTCGGTCAGAAGGTGGTCTACAAGCGCCGCACCGACGACAAGTGGTGGGACGGCGAAGTGTTCCTCGACGGCCTGGAATTCATCGACTACGGCACCGATCCAGCAGCCATGGTCAGCGCTTTCGAAGCCGGCGAAGTGCATACCAATTTCGAGACTTCGGCCGACTACGTGTCGATCCTCGACGGCATGGACCTGGTGAAGTCGGAAATCGTCACCGCGTCGACCATCGTCTGCCGCACCAACGTCAACAACAAGCCCTATGGCGACCAGAAGGTGCGCAACGCGCTGCAGCTTGCGGTCGACAACAATGTCGTCTTGCAGCTCGGCTACGGCAACGCCGGCTCGGTCGCCGAAAACCACCATGTCTGCTCGATCCATCCGGAATATTACGAGCTGCCCAAGGTTGCCCGTGATCCGGCCAAGGCGAAGGCGCTGATGGCGGAAGCCGGCCAGGCCGACTTCGAACACGAGCTGATCACGGTCGACGAAGACTGGCACAAGAACACCGGCGATGCGATCGCCGCCCAGCTGCGCGACGCCGGCATCAAGGTGAAGCGCACCGTTCTGCCGGGTTCGACGTTCTGGAACGACTGGACGAAGTATCCGCTGTCGATGACCAACTGGAACATGCGCCCGCTCGGCGTCCAGGTTCTGGCCATCGCCTATCGCACCGGCGAGGCCTGGAACGAGGCCGGCTGGTCGAATCCGGAATGGGACGCCAAGCTCAATGCGGCGCTCGCCGTTGCCGACGCCGCCAAGCGCAAGGAAATGATGAAGGACATCGAGCAGATCCTGCAGGATTCCGGCATCATGATTCAGCCGTACTGGCGCAAACTCTACAGCCACTCGGTCAAGGCGGTGCAGAACTACAAGATGCACCCGACCTTCGAGCGCGACTACGGCAAGGTCTGGCTCGAACAGGCTTGATCGCATCGACATGGGGGAAGGGGCTCGCTCCCTTCTCCCGCTCTTTGCATCGTCCGTCCCCGTTGGTCCGCGCTTTCTCAAAAAAGTTACGGACTCGCGGGCAAGGCCGTGCAACAAAACAGGGTTGATCGCATCCGAAGGCCTGTTTGACAGCCAGCTCCGCCGGTCACGGCAGGGTTGGCTTTCATAGCCGGCTCAAACCCCAACCCATCGGCAGGGGGCCGCCATGCTTTCCTTCGTTATCAGGCGTCTTGGCACCATGGCATTGACGATGCTGTGCTTGACCATGGTCGTCTTCTTCCTGATCAACCTCGAACCCAATCTGAAGAAGCTGGCGATCAGCCAGACCGAAATGCATACGTCGGCCGAGCAGCTCGAGAGCTGGCTGGTCAACCACGGCTATCGGCAGAACTTCTTCGTCCGCTATGGGCAGTGGCTGGGCGTGGTGCCCAAGCAACCTGTGACAGACCCGGCGACCGGCAAACCGGCGCAGCGTTTCTCCTTCTGCAATGATCCGCTCGTGCCGACCTTCGCCGGCGTTTTCCAGGGCGATTTCGGCTGCTCGACCAAGTTCAAGGCGACCGTCGCCTCAAAGCTGTTTCCGGCACTCGGCGCCACGGGCATCCTGATGTTCTGGGTGCTGGTGGTGATGGTGCCGATCTCGCTGCTGATCGGCATTATGGCCGGCATGCGCGAGGGGTCGCGAACCGACCGGGTGCTGTCCGTGGCGTCGATCGCTTCGACGGCGACGCCTGAATATGTGTCGGGCGTCATCTTCACCGTCATCTTCGCCTCATGGCTAGGCTGGCTGAACGGCTCGGCGGCTTCGGCCAGCCAGGGCATCACCTTCTATAATTTCACTTTGCCGGTAATGACGCTGGCGATCTACGGCATCGGCTATATTGCGAGGATGACGCGTGCTTCGATGGTCGAAGTGATGACGCAGCAATATATCCGCACCGCCAGATTGAAGGGCCTTTCCTTCGGCAGCGTCGTGGTCAAACATGCCTTGCGCAACGCGCTGATCGCACCGTTCACCGTCATCATGCTGCAATTCCCATGGCTGCTCACCGGCGTCGTCATCGTCGAGGTGATGTTTCGCTATCAGGGCTTCGGCTACACGCTGGTCGAGGCGGCCGGCAACAACGACATCGACCTTTTGCTCGGCTGCTCGCTGGTCTCGGTGTTCATCGTCCTGATCACGCAGCTCATTTCCGATGTCGGCTACGCATTTCTCAATCCGCGTATCAGAGTTCAGTAGGGAGCGAAGCGGATGCCGGTTCAATATATCAGTGGCTTCACCATCGTTCTCGAAGTGCTGTCGCGCTTCTGGCCGGTCTGGATCGCACTCGTCATCGTCATGGGCGCGAGCTTCACCTACAAGAAGAAGCTGGCGCTCTACGGCCAGCTGTTCGACAGCGGTGTCGGCATCGTCGGCGTCGGCATCTGCCTGTTCTGGCTGTTCACGGCGATCTTCGCCGCGACCATTTCGCCCTTCGACCCGCTGGCCCAGATTCCCATCATGAAGGATGTGCTGCCGGGCGCCGTCGAACCGAAATCGGGGCTGACCTATCTGTTCGGCGGCGACAAGCTGGCGCGCGACGTGTTTTCGCGCATGGTCTATGGCAGCCAGATCGTGTTGATCATCGCGCCTGCCGCGACCGGCTTCGCGCTGATGGTCGGCATCACGCTCGGCCTGCCCGCCGGCTATTACGGCGGCAAGATCGACACCGTGCTGTCGTTCCTGGCCAATCTCGTGCTGGCCTTCCCGGTCATCCTGCTGTTCTATCTTTTGGTGACGCCGGGCATCATGGATACGCCGATCCCCTATGGCATGGCCGGCGTGTTCTTCCTGTTCCCGATCATCTTCTTCAGCGTGCTGTTCTGGACCCGCTACAAGAACCGGCCCGACCGGCTATACATCCTGCTCGGCATCACCCTGATCCTCGGCGGCTGGATCTATGCCGGCCTGGTCTTCGACGCCGATCCGCTGAAGATCGTGCATATCGACCCCAACCAGCTCAACATCTTCGTGGCGGTGGTGTTCGCCTCCAGCCCCGGCGTGTTTCGCATCGTGCGTGGCCTGGTGATGGACATCAAGACGCGCGATTATGTGGCGGCGGCGCAGACACGCGGTGAATCGCCCTGGTACATCATGCTGTGGGAGATCCTGCCCAATGCGCGCGGGCCACTGATCGTCGACGCCTGCCTGCGCATCGGCTACACCACCATCCTGCTCGGCACGCTCGGTTATTTCGGCCTTGGCCTGGCGCCGGAAAGTCCGGACTGGGGCACCGCGATCAAGGACGCCAGCCGCCTGCTGCGCTCCTTCATCCACCCAGCGTTGCCGCCGACGATCGCACTGATGTCGTTCGTGCTGGGCTTGAACCTGCTCGCCGACTCGCTGCGCGAACAATCGATGAAAGACTGATCTCGCGGGTTTCGACCCGATGCGCCTGAGAGAAACAGGCCCGAAAGAACCAGGATTGGAGCGACCCATGAACGAGGCAGTTCGAAATCCCGCCACGCCAACCAATGGGCCGGCCAACGCGCCGATCATCGAGATCGAGAACCTGTCGATCTCCTTCTTCACCCGCAAGGGCGAGATCCCGGCCGTCATGGATTTTTCCTGCACCGTCATGCCGGGGGAGGCGATGGGCATCGTCGGCGAATCCGGCTGCGGCAAGTCGACCGTGTCGCTCGGCATCATGCGCGACCTCTCCAACATCGGAAAAATCGTCGGCGGCAAGATCAAGTTTCAGGGCAAGGACATGGGCGAGCTCTCCGACGAGGAGTTGCGCTCCATTCGCGGCAACAAGATCGCGATGATCTACCAGGAGCCGATGGCGAGCCTGAACCCGGCGATGAAGGTCGGCCAGCAATTGATGGAAGTGCCGCTGATCCACGACAAGGTGTCGAAGGAAGAGGCCTATAAGCGCGCGCTCGAAATGGTGCGCTCGGTCAAGCTGCCGGACCCCGAGCGTATGATGCGCTCCTATCCGCACCAGCTTTCGGGCGGCCAGCAACAGCGCATCGTCATCGCCATGGCGCTGCTGTCGAAGCCGGCGCTGCTTTTGCTCGACGAGCCGACGACGGCGCTCGACGTGACGGTGGAGGCGGGCATCGTCGACCTGGTCAAGGGGCTGGGCGAGAAGTTCGGCACGTCGATGATCTTCGTGTCGCACAATCTCGGCCTGATCCTCGAAACCTGCGACCGCATCACGGTGATGTATTCGGGCGAGGCGGTGGAGACCGGCAAGATCAAGGATGTCTTCGACAGGATGCGCCATCCCTATACGCAAGGGCTGTTCCGCTCGATCCCGCTGCCCGGCGCCGACAAGAATTCACGGCCGCTGATCTCGATTCCCGGGCAGCTGCCGCTACCGCACGAGCGGCCCAAGGGCTGCAATTTCGGCCCGCGCTGCCACCATTTCGTGGAGGGCGTCTGCAACGCCGCCGAAATCCCGATGATCGAGGTCGCGGGTCACGAAGGCCATTTCTCGCGCTGTGTGCGTTTCAACGAGATCGACTGGGAAGCGCTGCCGCCCGGCGCCAAGAAGGTCAATGAGCGCGTCGTGCCCGGCGCGCCGGTGCTCAAGATCGAGGATCTCAGAAAATACTACAGGGTCGGCGGCAGCGAGGTGTTCGGCTCGAGCGAGGGCCGCGTCGTCAAGGCCAATGAGACGATCTCGTTCATGGCGCGCGAATCCGAGACGGTCGCCATCGTCGGCGAATCCGGCTGCGGAAAGTCGACGCTGGCCAAGGTGCTGCTCGGGCTGGAGACGGCAAGTGCCGGCACGGTGACGCTGGGCAACACGGAAATCCAGTCGACGGGCATCGAGAAACGGAGCGTTGACACGGTGTCGTCGATCCAGATGGTGTTCCAGAACCCGTTCGACACGCTCAATCCCAGCCATTCGGTCGGTTCGCAGATCATCCGCACGCTGGAGAAGTTCAATGTCGGCAAGACGGTTGCCGATCGCCGCAAGCGCATGCTGGAACTGCTCGACCTGGTGAAGCTGCCCAGGGCGTTCGAGACCCGCAAGCCGCGCCAGCTTTCGGGCGGCCAGAAGCAGCGCATCGGCGTGGCGCGCGCCTTTGCCGGCGACGCCAAGGTGGTGGTGGCCGACGAGCCGGTCTCGGCGCTCGACGTGTCGGTGCAGGCGGCGGTGACCGAATTGCTGATGGACATCCAGCGCAAGAACAAGACGACGATGCTGTTCATCAGCCATGATCTGTCCGTCGTGCGCTACATCGCCGACCGCGTCGTCGTCATGTATCTCGGCTATATCGTCGAGCAAGGCACGACCGACCAGATCTTCGCGCCGCCCTATCACCCCTATACAGAGGCGCTGCTGTCGGCGATTCCGATCGCCGACACCAGCGTGGTCAAGCGGCACATCGTGCTGGAAGGCGACATCCCGTCGGCGATGAATCCGCCGTCCGGCTGCCCGTTCCAGACCCGCTGCGGCTACAAGAAGCTGGTGCCGGACAATCTGTGCGAGACCAAGGTGCCCCCGGTCAAGCATCTCGGCGGCGGCCATATGAGCCTGTGCTGGCT
>NZ_RZRK01000338.1:0-6315 GCF_003997835.1 Mesorhizobium sp. M7A.F.Ca.CA.004.12.1.1 | reverse complement strand
GCATGAGATGGCGGGCCGGAGCCGCGATGGTTTTGAGGCTCCGGTCAGCTGGCTCCGAGTGCAGGGCTGCCGCCCAAAGGGAAACGCCACGCACATGAACCCCGTCGCAAAAACGGTCCTGCAGCGCCTTGGCCTCGGCCTGGTCACTTTGTTCATCGTGTCCATCATTATCTTCTCTGCGATCGCGATGCTTCCAGGCGACTTCGCCAAGGCCACGCTCGGGCAATCGGCGACGCCCGAAACGGTCGCCGCGTTCCAGCGGGAAATCGGCATCGATCGCCCGCCTGTCGAGCGCTACTTCGTTTGGGTCGCCCAGATGCTCCATGGCGATTTCGGCTCTTCGTTTGCGAGCCGCACCGGATATCGGCGTACCGTGGCCGAGATCATCGCACCACGCCTCTACAACACGATGTTCCTTGCAGCGGTGACTGCGCTGATAGCTGTTCCTCTGGCCTTGGGGCTTGGCATTCTGGCTGCGCTGTACCGCAACGGCTGGTTCGACCGGCTGGTGAATGTCGCGACACTGACAACCATTTCATTCCCGGAATTTTTCGTCGCCTATATGCTCGCCTACCTGGTGATCTCGCGCGACACGTTCATCGGATCCGATTTCGCTCAAACGCTGCCTCATTGGCTCACTGTCTTGCTGAACTGGATGCTCAATGCGGTTCCCAAATTTCCGACATTGTCGAATGTGAACGATCAGACGCCATTTTGGGAGCATCTCTGGAAAGTCGCCCTGCCGGCAATCACGCTTACGCTGGTAATCGTGGCCCACATGATGCGCATGACCCGAGCGGCCATCATCAACATGCTGGCAAGCCCCTACATCGATATGGCGCGCCTCAAGGGAATGTCCCCGATGGTGATCGTGCTGAGGCATGCCCTGCCCAATGCCTGGGCTCCGATCGTCACTGTGGTGGCGTTCAACCTGGCGTATCTCATCGTCGGAGTGGTCGTGGTCGAGGTCGTTTTCGTCTACCCCGGCATCGGCCAGCTGATGGTTGACGCGGTGAAATCCAGGGATGTTCCGGTTGTCCAGGCCTGCGCCCTGATTTTCGCCGCGACTTACATCCTTCTCAACCTGCTAGCCGACATTATTTCCATCGCCACCAATCCCAGGCTCTTGCACCCACGATGACCAGATCCGAATCTGTCGCGGCGGTTCAAAGGCTGAGGCGCTCGCGTGCCACCCGGGCGAAAACTGCGCTGAAGAAGGCACCGTTCAGCGCATGGTTCGGCATCGTCGTGATCCTCGGCTACGTCTTTGTTGCGGTCTTCGCGCACTGGATAGCCCCATATGGCGAGACGCAGGTTTTCAGCGAAGCCTTCGCGCCGTGGAGCCAGGAGTTCAAACTGGGAACCGATCAGCTCGGCCGCGACATGCTCACCCGCTTGATCTACGGTGCGCGCAATACCATCGCTATCGCGGTCGCGACCACGTTACTGTCCTTCGCGGTCGGCGTCTCGCTCGGCCTTCTTGCCGCATTGTACAGGGGGTGGCTCGACCAGATCTTGTCGCGTGCAGTGGACGTGCTGATGTCAATCCCGAGTCTGATCTTCGCGCTGGTGCTGCTGACGATCTTCGGCTCGTCGATCACGAGCCTGATTGTCATCATTGCGCTTCTGGATTCCACCCGGGTCTTTCGGCTTTCTCGCGCCGTCGGGCTTAACGTGGCGGTGATGGAATATGTCGAGGTGGCACGATTGCGCGGCGAGGGACCGAAATGGATCATCGCCAAGGAAATCCTTCCCAATGTCATGCCGCCACTGGTCGCCGAGTTCGGCTTGCGATTCTGCTTCGTCTTCCTGACAGTCGCGGCGCTGTCGTTTCTCGGCGTCGGTATTCAGCCGCCGACGGCCGATTGGGGATCAATGGTGCGCGAGAACGCGACCCTGATCACCTACGGCGATGTCACCCCGCTACTTCCGGCCGGCGCGATTGCTCTCCTTACCGTGTCCGTGAATTTCGTGGTGGACTGGTTCCTGCAAGCAACAAGCGGGTTGCGGGATGAAAAGTAGCGGCCCAGGCCCACGCGAAAAAGGAAAGGATCTGCTTCAAATCCGCAATCTGCATGTGGAGGGGTTCTCGGATGAGCGGTGGCATCCCATTGTCCACGGGGTCGATCTGACGCTGAAGCGGGGCCAGGTTCTTGGGCTGATCGGAGAGTCAGGCGCCGGCAAGTCTACCATTGGCCTTGCCGCAATGGGTTATGCCAAGCCGGGCTGCCGGATCACGCAAGGCTCGGTCCTGTTCGACGGGATTGATCTTCTGGCAGTCAATGAAAAAGGGCGCCGTCGCCTCAGGGGCTCCCGCATTGCCTATGTCGCGCAAAGCGCGGCTGCCTCTTTCAATCCGGCACATCGGCTCTTGGAACAAACCGTCGAAACCGCGGTGGCGCATGGACTTGCCGGCCGGGAAGAGGCGAACCGGAGCGCCGTCGATCTTTATCGACGCCTTCAACTCCCAGAACCGGAGACCATAGGCTTTCGTTATCCTCATCAGGTCTCCGGCGGGCAGTTGCAACGGGCAATGACAGCGATGGCAATGGCTTGTCGTCCGGACCTCATAATATTCGACGAGCCAACAACGGCGCTCGACGTGACCACGCAGGTTGAAGTTCTAGCTTCCATTCGCAACATCGTGGAGGAACTCAGCACCGCTGCAATCTATGTGACGCATGACCTGGCGGTGGTGGCGCAAATGGCGGATCGTATCATGGTTCTGCGCCACGGACGTACCGTGGAGGAGGCAGACACACGCCAGATGCTGGCCTCACCCAGCCAGGAATATACAAAAACGCTCTGGGCCGTACGCAAGCTCGCCAAGCCCGAAGTTCCAGCCGATGACTATCTGCTGACGATAGACAACGTTACCGCGGCCTATGCAGGAAAGGTCAAGGTGCTCCAGGATGTCTCCATCAAGGTTCCGCGCGGAAGAACCGTGGCTGTGGTCGGCGAATCCGGTTCGGGGAAATCGACGCTCGCTCGAGTCGTCACCGGCCTTTTGCCGCCAATTTCAGGCTCGATTTCTTTTGCCGGCCAGCTTCTTTCCACGGGCCTGAAGACGCGGCCGAAAGAGGTCCTGCGCCGCATACAGATGATTTATCAGATGCCCGACAACGCCCTGAATCCGCGCCAAACGGTCGAAGAAGTCATAGCTCGGCCGCTCGAATTCTACCTCGGCCTTAAGGGCGCGCGGAGGGATCGCCGGATCGGCGAACTTATGCACATGGTCGAGATGAGCGAAGATTTTCTGGAACGCCTGCCTGGCGAGCTGTCGGGTGGCCAAAAACAGCGCGTCTGCATTGCCCGGGCGTTGGCTGCCGATCCGGAGCTTATCATCTGCGACGAGATCACGTCCGCGCTCGACCAGATCGTCCAAGAGGAAATTCTCAAGCTTCTCATACGTCTCCAACGTGAACTCGGAATGAGCTACATCTTCATTACCCATGACATTGCTACGGTGCGCGCGATAGCCGACGAAATCGTCGTCATGCACCGCGGCAAAGTCGTCGAGCAGGGATTGAAGAGCGAAGTTCTCACGCCACCGCACGCGGCCTATACCGAACGGCTTTTGTCCTCTGTTCCGGAAATGAATCCGGACTGGCTGACAAGGCTGCTGGCCAGCCGGAAGATCTGACGGATCGGCTATCCGCGCCCGGCATGTTCCTCACTGTCAGCTTCCTGGAGCGCTAACGCTGCTCGATCAGCGTCTTCGCCGCATCTTTCCCCACCGAGAGGATGCGATCGGACAATTCCGTTCCGCCCACGGCGCGGGCCATTTGCAGCGTGCCGAGGAGCGTTGCGAAGACAGCCAGCGCCACGCCCTCCGGATCCTTGGCCTGCGGTAGCGCTTGCGCCAACTGGCGCACCAAAGCCAGCAGGTGGTCTGTATAGGCTTCACGCGTCTCAGGCGGCTGACGGGCGAGCTCCGGCAGCAGCGCGGCTGACGCGCAGCCCTTTCCGGGATTGTCCCGGTGCTCGGCCGACAGATACGTGCCGATGGCCATCTCCACGCCCGAAGCTAATGCTTCTGCCAGTTGCTGCGCCTGAAGCTCCATCGCCGCCGCCACGCTTTCGCGGACAAGCTGCGCCTTGGATTGAAAGTGCGGATAGAAGGCGCCGTTCGTCAGCCCGGCGTCGCTCATGATGGTCGCCAGTCCGGACGCGGCGATGCCGTCGCCGCGAAAGCGTTCTGCCGCGACCTCCAGGATCCGTCCGCGCGAGGCGTCCTTCCGGCCCTTTTCGTAGCGCATGGCTGCTATTCCTTTCTGCTATTGCATTATGAGTGTAATCTGATATTACGACTGTAATTCAACGGGCGCAAAAAAGCTAGCCCTCATGATTTTGGAGCACGAAATGAATGCGAATTCCGAAAAAACCGCTGTTGTGACGGGAGCCTCTTCGGGCATTGGCCGCGCCAGTGCCGAGGCTCTGGCAAAGGCGGGGTTCACAGTCTTCGGAACCAGCCGGCGCAAGGCCGACAACGGCCCGGACGGGGTGACCATGCTGGTTTGCGACGTGACCGACGGTGAGGCCGTTGCCGCACTCGTTTCTACGGTGCTGTCGCAGACCGGCCGGATCGACCTCTTGGTCAACAATGCCGGCGTCGGCCAGCTTGGAGGCGCCGAGGAATTCTCGATTGCACAGGTGCAGGCCTTGTTCGACGTCAATCTGTTCGGCGTCATCCGCATGACCAATGCGGTGCTGCCGTCGATGCGGCGGCGTGGCGAGGGGCGCATCGTCAATATCGGCTCTGTGCTGGGACTGGTGCCGGCGCCGTATTCAGCGCATTATTCGGCGGTCAAGCACGCGCTCGAGGGCTATTCGGAATCGCTCGACCACGAGGTTCGTGCCTTCAGTATCCGCGTCTCGGTCATCGAGCCGGCATTCGTTCGCACTGTCTTCGACCAGAACGGGATCCAACCGGATTCGCCGTTGCAGGAATACGATCAGGCTCGAGCTACGCTGGAAGCGCTGCTTCGCGATGTGATGCCTGTCGCCGATCGGCCCGAAGTGGTGGCGCAGGTGGTCGTCAAAGCAGCGACCGATGCCCGTCCGCAACGGCGCTACACCGCCGGCAGGGCAGCGCGCCAGGTCAGCCTGCTGCGTCGCTTTGCTCCCGCGGGGATATTCGACAAGAGCCTGCGCAAACAGTTCCGCCTGCCGGTTTGAACAACAGCGAGCAGAGGATTTTACGCACATGCGACTGGCAACGACAACACGATTGGCCAGCCCCCGCAAGGCGGAGGTGCCAAGCATGACACATGGGTTCAAGCGGTCGCCCCACTTACGGGCATCGTTCCAGGACACGCCAACGCACTCCGTCGATGTCGGCGGCACGGCATTCGTCTATCGGCAGCTCGGACCAAGGACGGGCGTGCCGGTAATCCTGCTGAACCATCTCGGCGCTCAACTGGACAATTTCGATCCACGCATCGTCGATGGCCTCGCCGCGACCCGGTGGGTGATTGCCTTCGACAACAGGGGCGTTGGTGCTTCAGGCGGCAAAACGCCGTCACGCATCGCCGAGATGGCACGGGATGCGGTCGCCTTTGTCCGGGCGCTGGGGTTCGATCAAGTCGATCTCTTCGGTTTCTCGCTCGGCGGCTTCGTGGCGCAGGAGATCGTGCTGACCGAGCCCAGGCTTGTGCGCAAGCTCATCCTGGCCGGCACCGGGCCGGCCGGCGGCCAAGGCATCGACAAGATGACGCCACTGACGATCGTGGACATGATCAAGGGTGCGCTGACTTTTCGGGATCCGAAATACTATCTGTTTTTCACCAGAACGGTGAACGGGCGCCGCGCCGCGAAGGCGTTCCTGCAGCGGCTGACAGAGCGCAAGGCCGACCGCGACAGGCCGATATCGCTTAGCGCGTTCGGCGCGCAACTCCGGGCGGTGAAGGCTTATGGACTACAGGCGCCGCAAGATTTGAGCGTCATCCGCGTCCCTGCGCTGATCGCAAATGGCGATCACGACAGGATGGTGCCGAGCGTCAATACCCACGATCTCGCCCGCCGCATTCCGGGGGCGCAATTGGTGATCTATGCGGATGCCGGCCATGGCGGGGTGTTCCAGAACCACGCGAATTTCGTTCCGAAAGCATTGGCCTTTCTCGAGGCCTGACACCCCTCACCGGGCGGCTTTCGTCCCGAACATCAACAATCTCTCAGAAAGTCACTGCCATGAAGGCATTCGTCGTCGACAAATACAGCAAGAACGGCACGCTGCGGCTGGCCGAAATGCCGGAGCCGAAACTCGGGGACAGTGATGTCCTGGTCGAGGTCCACGCCGTGGCGGTGAACCTGCTC
>NZ_RZRK01000337.1:0-6350 GCF_003997835.1 Mesorhizobium sp. M7A.F.Ca.CA.004.12.1.1 | reverse complement strand
TGGCATGGGCGTGGGCAGGCGCGCGCAAGGCCTCGACATAGGCCTGACGCACTTCGGCTGGAAACGCCGATGACGACGAGCCCCAGCCGTTGAGCGCATTGTCGACGATCGCCTCGGCGGCGCTGGACAGGATCTTTTCCGGCAACGGCTCGGGCTGCGCCAGCAGCGACCATGGCCAATAACCCAGCGCCAGCCTGGCGTCGGCCCGGTCCCAGGCATCGGCGGTCGGCACGATGTCGAGAACGGCGAGCCTGTCGATGCTGCCCCGATGATCGAGCGCCATGCGGTAGGCGACACGCCCTCCGCGATCATGGCCGGCGACCATGAAGCTGCTGAAACCCAGCTTCTCCATCAGCCTCATCATATCGGCGGCCATGGTGCGCTTGGCATAGGGGGCGTGGTCGGGAGTGGATGCCGGACACGAACTGCGGCCATAGCCGCGCAGGTCGGCGCAGACGACGCTGAACCGGCTGGCCAGAGCGGGGGCGATGTCGCGCCACATCAGATGCGTTTGCGGAAAGCCGTGCAGCAACAGCAGCGGTGGCCCGCCGCCGGCGCGCAGGCAGAATATGTTGGCATCGCCGGTGTCGATTTCCGCGCCTTGGAAACCCTCGAACATGATCGCCTCCGGCACGCGCAACGGCGGCAAACGGGTTTGGTTGCAATGCCGCCCGGCGAGGCGGCCAACCTTTTTCGTCGACAGACGTTGTCCCTGTGAAGGGAAGGTCGCCGCGGGCGACCGTGCAAGAAAGAAGGAGGCAGTGATGAGAATTCTCGCCATCATGCCAATCGGCCTCATGCTGGCGCTGGCAGTGCCGGCCGCGGCCCAGCAGCAGAACGACAGCCAGGCACAGGCCGACAAATGCAGGGCTCAGACCGAGCAAGGGGCAAAACAGCAGCCTGGACAGCAGGCCGATGACGGCAATTTGACCGCGAAGCTCAACGATTGCGGCGGCGTGCTGAAACCGCCCCCGACGGGCGACCAGGGCATGGCGGCGCCGGCCCCCGAGGAAGGCAAGACGCCGGTGATCAAGCCGGGTGAAGTGCCGCCCCAGCCGCCGAAGCAATAAACGCCGCTGGCTGGTATTATCGCGCAAGCTAATGGAACCTCGTTATCTCAGGAGCGTTTCTCTCACGACTTGGAATTCGGAGAGATTATCGTGAGAGATATTGCGACCACGGCCACGTTGCTTGCCTCGATAGCCATCGTGATTGCCTTGATTCTTCTGGCGCCGAAGAGTTTTGGCTTCGAAACCTCTCAGCCGATTGTCCAGGGCGAGCTTCCAACGAAATGACAAAGCAGGCGAGGCACGACGCCCCGTCTGCTTCCTTTGACACCTACCGCACCAGCACGCCGGCATGGCTGCAGAGCGCTGCGAACGCTTCCTGCGCCTCGGCGGCGCCTGTCCCGGTTTCCAATGCGGCTTCGACCTTCTCGCGCGCCGCCTGGTAGAACGGGCCGCGTTTGGCCTGCGGCCAGTCGATCAGGATTTCGCTGGCATCCTTGAGCGTGGCGACGTCGCGGATCGTGTCCGACCCATGCGGCTTGATCCGCATCGGTGTGGGCAAAATGAGCTCGGACATGTCCTGTTTTCCAACTACTGGAGGAGTTTTGCTTCGCGCGCGGCGTCGATCATCGCCCGCATCGCTTTTTCCGCCGGCGTCCAGCCATCCAGCGCATCGCGGCAACTGCGCAACGCCGCCCGGTAGCGCCGTCCCTGGCCAGACGGCCAGTCGCCGAGGCATTCCAGCCCTTCCCAGGCGCTGCGGATGATGCGCTCGCGCTCAGGCGCGAATTTCAGCCTGATGGGGCGGGGAAACATCTTGTCGTTCAACGGTCGTCTCCATGATTGCCGCAAGTGTCGCTGGCGACATGCGTGAGAGGCGATCGGTAACGTCGGCGGCAGGACAGGGTTCCCTTCCCAGGAGATCAAATCTCGGCGTCGATGTCCGACAGCGATCTCGGCGTCGGCGCTTCGGCGCTGTGCTGCGCTGGGCGGTCATGCTCGAACTGTTCGGTGCCGGGCAGAGCGTGCAGCCAGGTCTCGCGCCTGGAGGTCCACAATTCATATTCGGGCACGAGATCGGTCGGCGCGATGTCGAGGCTGCCGATCGCCACCTCGGCCTCATTGTCGTCGACCCAGGCGACGCGGCCGCCGCATGTCGGGCAAAAGCTCCGCGTGCCATAGGAGCTGACGAGGCCGGTGGTCTCGAAGGCCTCGCGCGGCCAGATGGCAAAGGCCGAATAGACCGAACCGCCGGCCTTGCGGCAATCCTTGCAGTGGCACAGGCCAACGCGCAATGGCGGGCCGTGAACCTCGAACTGCACGCCGCCGCACAGGCAGCTGCCGGTCCTGCGTATGGTGTCGGACATGGCGACCTCCCTCAATGCGTGGCGCTGCCGGCCGGGTGGGACAGATGCTCGTCTGCCGTTTCGTTGGCCAGGATGAGAAACCGGGAAAAAGACATCCTGTTCACCGTACCACCAGGCCCGGTTGACGCGGCCCGCAGCATCTTCAACGCCGCCCAGGCGAAATGGTTTCGGCTAGCCGCGGGCCGCCATATGGGCGTCGAGCTTCTTGCGCGAGGGGCCGTAGCGCTTGATGATGGTCTGTGCCTCGCTTGGCGGGATGCCGTATTTGCGGGCAAAGGCGGCAACCTCGTAGGGCTCTTCACTCGAGACCTGCTTGCGGTCCTGTTTCGTCTTCGACTTGTCGTCAGCCATCTCAGGCCTCGCTTTCTGTTGTCGGGGACGCGCAGTCTTCGGCGCCCGCGATCAACACGACATAACACAGATTGGCGCCGCCGGTTCCACCAGACGACACGGCCTGGGCTGCGATAGGCCTGTATCAGGCCGAGGGCCGCATGGTATCGGCGGCGGCAGCGTGGTCGCCGTCACATTCGGAGCATGCCGCGCTGAGGCCGGGGCAGCCGCGCCGGTGCGTGCCGGCGGGGCAGCAATGGCCGTTGGAACTCGTCCAGCGCGGGCATTCGAAGACCTGGCCAGCGCCACCGCAGCCGCTGCACTCCAGCGGCGCCGACCGCTCGCCATGAGATGTCGCCCCAAACCTGACGCTTGTACGCAAATTTCAGCCCACCCAAAATCGCTGCGTCGGCACGCCGATGCATTAGCCCCGACTAACGATAGCACTTCCGTGATTACCAACAAGTTTCAATCGCGGCGGCGCCGGAAAGCCGTTCGGGCCGTCGTCAGGCCGGCTTCAGCCGCATCGCGGCGAGATACATGAGCGCCGAGGCGGCCTGCCCGCGGTCCCAGCCGGCGGCCTCGACCTTGCGGAGCAGGGCGTCAAGATGCGGAACCAGCATATCCCTGCATTCCTGTTCGTAGACGGTGCTCGTCGCCGGATGCCGCGGTGCGCCGATGGTCAATGCCTTGGCCATGTCCGATTCCCCCTTGGAGCGAGCAATAATATGCCGTCAGCCGGCAAACCGAAAATCTCTCTTGCTGTACGGTGTGACGCTTCGAAAGCCCTCTGCGATCCTGTCGAGAAAAATTGGCCTGATGTGTCGGACCTGGCGCCGGTCGCGCGTCCTAGGAGCGATCAACCTGCAAAGCTGGAGAACGAGCATGTCGTCGCAAATCACTCAATCACCGTGGCAGACCGCGGCCCTTGTCGTCGCCCGGCTGATCTTCGCCGGCGTCTTCCTGATGGCCGTGACCTTCAAGTTCATGGGCATGGACGCCACCGCCGGCTATATCGCCGCCGCCGGCTTTCCGTTTCCGCTGTTCCTGGCCTGGTGCGCGGCGATCCTGGAAGTCGCGCTGGTGCTGTGCTTCCTGACCGGCGCCTTCTTCTCGCAGGCAGCCCTGGTCGCCGCCGCCTATGTGCTGTTCCTCGGCTTCGCCTTTCACGGACCCAGCCACTGGGCAGGCAACCAGGCCGAGTTCGGCTTCTTCGTCGACCATTTTTCGTTCCTGGCCGGACTGCTGTTTGCGGCCGTACATGGACCGGGCAAGGTGCTTTCGCTCAATTCGGGATGGCCGGGCAGGGCTTGAGGCGAGGGCAGCGGGCCACCGCGGACGCACGCCGGCCGCTCACAGCTGGTCGTTGTAGGGTTCCTTTATCTTGCCGACCATGCGGGCCAGCTTCGAAAAAGACGGCATCTCCGCCTCCGGCTGGCACTGGTTGGCGAGTTCCAGCAGCCGGATCGGAAAGTTGACGGCGTCGCGGCTGGACGCGGACATGCCTTCGGATCGCTCCTGGTTGGTTTCGCCGGCCTCGGTCTTGCGCAAGGCCAGGTCGATCTCCTCCGCCGTCAGCACCCCCTTTTGAACCAGGAGGCGGTTGATCGAGGCGACGGCCATCAACAGGCCTTCGAGTTGCAGGTTGGCGACATTCATGGCGATTGCTCCCGTGGCTGGGGTTGAAACGCGCGAGCGGCATTTCCGCTCCAGAAAGGCTGCGGGCGAATGCCTATTCCTGCGTCAGCCGTTCGCCATATTCGCGCCACAGCGCCTTGACCTCCAGGTTGCCGAGGCTGCCGATCGAAACATCCCCACAGCTGATGGCGACGGCGCTGATGTCGTATTGGGGGTAAGCGTTGGCGACGAAACGGATGGCTTCGCCCAGCGAACGCACGCGGATGACTGGATCGGCCTGACCCTGGCCGGTGCTGCGCACGCCGGAAACCGTGGCTTGTGCATGCCGCATCCTGAACACGGATGCCATGGCTGGTCTGTCCATCGTCCTCTCCCACAAGGCCGTGCGACGGGAATCATTCCATGAGCTTCGACGAATGATTTCACACCTGCCGGCTTATGACCAGCCGCCGGCAAAAGCAGGGTTTTACGCGCTTGCCAGCGTCGCTCCGAGTGGGAGTTCCGACCGGTCTAGGAATTTTTTCTCAAAAAACGGTTGACGGGGTGAGTGCAGCTTTGCCTTCCAGACGCTGAACCCTGTGATCGGCACCGATGACATTGTGCTGTCGTTTTACCAGTCCGACGACACCGTCGGCGATATCCAGGCAGCCGCGCAAGGCATCATCGACCAGGCCCAGGCGGCGGCGGATGTGGCGACGGGCGCCATGACGACCGTGCTCGATCCGCAATTTGCGACCAAGGCGACGGCGGAAGCCTATTCGCCGGCGGTTGCGCCGGATTATATCAGGACTGCCGGCTATTCGCAGGTCGGCGACGGCCAAGCCCTCTACAGGAAGAATGGCACCATTTTGGCTGGCGGGGGCGGTCTGGCGATCACGCTGCAAGGTGGAGCGAAAGCCGGCTTCGACATCATCAACGCACCGAGGTCGAAGGAGATCAACATTCGCGCGGCGGGCGCCGACACGGCAGCCGGCAACAACAGGACCGCGATCGTCAACGCCATTGCTGCCGCCGGGCAGGGCAGGCTGATCATCCCGGCTGGCACATTCTCGCTGGCCGGCAATATCGACATTCCGCAGGGGTTGACGGTCGAGTTTGATGACAGGGCGCTTTTGCAGCGTACCGAGGACGCCATGCACCTTTTCAACCTGAAGGGCGACAACCGTATCATCGCGCCGAAGGTTAACGGCGCCTGGAATCATGTCGCGGCTGCGAACGGCTTTGGCGTCTTCAACATCAGCGGCATCTCCGGCGTCACGATCGAGCATGGCACGCTCACCGGTACGCAAGGCGACCACTACCGCATTGCCGATTCCAGCTGGGTCTACATCGACGACGCCAGGGGCGATACGGCGCGCAACATCGTCACCATCAACGACGAGGTTTCCGGCACAAGTCACGTGTTTGTCCGCCGCGCTCGCGTGAGCGCCTATTTGAACGGTTTTGATGCAGAGAGTGACGACGACTGGCCGGTGAGCGATATCGAGGTGGATATCGACTGGACGCAGCTTGGCGGCGTTCAACTTGGCGCGGCCGTCGCGTTCACCCGCAGCGCTGCGCCCGCCGGATCGGTGTTGAAGTACAAACGCCTTCGCATCAGTGCCAAGTCCAGGGATGGCCTTTATGGCCTGGTGCTGCGAGGGGCCAAGGATATCGAGGTGCGCAGCCTGGTGACGGAAGGCGTGCAGCAAGGCATTCGCGCCGGCACCGGCCATCATATCGAAGATCTTCGCCTGCTGTCGTTCGACATCCAGGCGACGCATCAGGGGATCTATATCGAAACCCCGGCCGGGCAACAGATCTCGCGCGGCGCCAGGATTGGTGCCGGCCGCATCTTTGGGTTTACCCAGGCCAATGCCTACGGCGTCTTCAGCGCGGCGGATGAAACCATTGTGTCGGCCGACACGCTTGTCGACATGGGCGGCGCGGCGGCGTCCATTGGCGTTCGATTGAACGGCGACATGTCGCAAACCCATGCAGGCATCGCGGATGCGCGATCGTCCTATGT
>NZ_RZRK01000336.1:0-6354 GCF_003997835.1 Mesorhizobium sp. M7A.F.Ca.CA.004.12.1.1 | reverse complement strand
GAGGATGGGCAGCGGGGCAAACAGCACGAGAACCGGCGCCAGCGGTGCGTAGGCGGCAGGACCGGCAATGCCGGCGACGCAGCAGATCTTGGCGCGAAATTGCAGGAGATCATCCTCGCCCCTGAGGCCTGGCGCGGGTTTGTCGCTGCCGGGCGCGCGCGCTACGAGGCAATCTTCAGCGAGCCGGTCGCGGCCGCGGCGATCACCGCGATCGCCGCCGACAAGCTGAAGACGACCATCGCGCGGCCGGGCAGGGTGCCTGCTGCCCGCGAAGCGGAGACGCGGCCGTGAAGCTAGCGTTTCCGAGCCATCTGGTTCGACGCCTCGTGCTGATGATCGGCGGCGAGGCGATGCAGAGCGGCTTTCATTTTGCCCTCAACATCATGCTGTTGCACATGCTGTCGGCGCAGGGCTACGGCCTCTTCGCCATCGGCATGGTGATGGGCGGTGTCGGCCTGTCCTATATCAGGTCGCTCACCGCCGTTCCCGCCAGCATCTGGATGAGCAAGAGCACCAACAGCGCCGGCGTCGATACCTATGACGTGGCGTTCGGAACGGCGGCGCTGATCGTAGCGTTGCTGATGGCCGTCGGCACGGCAGTCCTGATGCATGTCCTTGGCGATCCAAGCGGAATTGCTGCCGGCTGCTTCGTCGGTGCCTGGTCGTTGCGCAGCCATATGCGCACGGCTTTCTTCGCACGGCGCCAGCAGGTTGTCGTCTCCGTCAGCGATGGCGCTTTTACAATCGCCGGCTGTGTCCTGACCGGGCTGTCGATCTGGTTGGTCCAAGACCCGCTGCAGACCGTGTTCTATGCACTAGCCGCGGCAAATGTTTTCGGCATTTTCGTCCTGGTCCGGCTGGCTCGGCGCTCGCTTCGCATCAGCTTCCGCATGCCGACCCGGCGACGCTATGTCAGGCTCTGGCCCCAGCTGCGCTGGTCGGCATTCAGCGCCACCACCACCAACATCCAGGGCCAATGTCTGGCGCTGCTGGTCGCCGGCATTGCCGGTCCTGCCGCCTACGCACCGCTGGCGGCGGTTCTGGTGCTGTTTGCCCCGCTGCGCATCATCAGCCTTGCTTTCGTCAACATGACGCAGCCGGATCTCGCCAGGCTGATGCGGAACAATGAAACGGGCCGTGTCTGGACGCAGGCCAAGATCTGGGCACTCGTCATGGGGTTTGGCGGCCTTGCATATGGATGCGCCATCATGTTCGTCCTGCCGATGATAAAATCCCAGGCTCTCCAGGACGCTTCGACCTGGTTCATCGGACTTTTCGTGATCGCGAATTTTGTCCCGATCATGCTCTATATCATGCCCCGCATCGTGCTTGAGATACTCGGCGATTTTCGGATCGTCGCGTTCACCACGACGGGCGGCGCGGTCGTCGGGCTGGCACTGATCGCGGCCCTGCTGGCAATCGCGTCTCCGCCGTGGGCGCTGTTGGGTTCCGCCGTCTCGGAGATGTTCGTGCTCGTGGCATCATGGTATTTCGCGCATCACCGCATGTGGAATATCGAGCATCCCGACGAGGCGCGCGACAGCCGGTTGGGCGCCTGGCGGCGCACGCTGTCGTTCGCCACGGCAAAGCGATAGGAAAAATATGGCAGTCCAGGCGGTGCAAATTGCTGCGGTGACCGGCTCGCCCGATGGCCAGTCCTCCCATCCGGCCGTCGTCGTCTCCAACGATGCATACACGGCGCGGCTCCACACCAGCCTGGAAGCGGTGAGGCCGCTCTGGTTGCGCCTTCAGGCGGACGGTGTGTGCACCGCCCACCAGAATTATGCCTGGGCCGAGGGGATCGTAGCGCGGCTGATGCCTGAAGGTGCGGAACTGCTCATCGTGGAGGTAAACGACGCCGTGACGGGCGTGCCGCGAATGCTGGTGCCGTTGATACGGCGACCGGCTTTCCGCCATCGAGTGATCGAGTGGCTGAGCTGTGGCGTTTGCGACTATTCGGCACCGTTGCTGGCCGATGCGAGCCCGTGGACGACGCAGTCGGCGCAGGCCGCGTGGGCCGCGGTGCGCTCCGTGCTGCCGCCGGCGGACCGTATCCAGATCAGGGGAATTCCGCAATCGATCAGCGGTGTCGCCAATCCGCTGGCCCTGCTGGCGGCCACGCGCGATTCCCTGCATACCAGCTTCGGCCTCGCCATCGACGGCGATCCGGAGACCGTCCTCAAGCGCCTATGCCGGCCATCCTTCGTCAAGGCTTTCAACAAGGACTGGCGTCGCCTCGAACGGCTTGGCGGCGTGGAACTGGTCGAAGCCAACACGCCGGCCCTGGTGGAGGTCATCTTCGCCGGCCTGGTCCGGATGCGGCTCAGCCGCTTTCGCGAACTGGGCCGCTTCGACCTGCTGACGCAGGCGGCGGTTGTCGATTTCTATCGAAACGCTGCTCTCGAGGGCCTGTCGGATGGGTCGGTGCGGCTCTTCGGGTTGCGTGTGGGTGAAGCTCTTATCGCGGTCCAATACCTGCTGATCCATCAAGTCACCGTTCATGCTCTGCTGATCTCAATCGATCAGGGCGCGGTGCCTAATGTCTCGCCTGGACTTCTGATCATGGGCAAGTTGATGAGCTGGGCGCGCGGGCGCGATTTCAATTATTTCGACCTGTCGGTAGGCAACCAGAGTTATAAGGAGCATATGGGTGCCTTGGGTTCGGGTCTGCGCGAGCTTTGCCACGGGATCACGGTGCGAGGCAGCGCCGTGAGCGCAGCCATCGAGATCCGCAACCGGGCCGAGGTGTTCGTGCGCTCCAAACCTCGGCTGCTGAAGAGGCTCCAGGGACTGATGCGGGGTTTGCGGCGCCTGCGCGGGGGATCAGAATGACGGGAGAAGCATGTGGCAAGCTACGCGGCGGGAACGACTCCGATAAAGGATTTGCCCGGTGGGCCGGTTTCCCCGACTGTCGCCAACGTTGATGCAACCGCGCACTTCACGGCTCGGCTGCACACCAGCTTCGACACCGTAAGGCTGCTATGGCTGCTCCTTGAAGCTCACGGCGTCTGCACTGCCCACCAGCATTATGCCTGGGTCGAAGGAATCGCCGCACGGCTGAAGCCCAAAGACGCGGATCTGGTCCTCGTCGAGGTGAGTGACGCAGTGACCGGCGCGCCGGCCATGCTGTTGCCGCTGATGCGGCGCCGGGCCTTCGGCCACCACGTGATCGAATGGCTGAGCTGTCGCGTGTGCGACTACTCAGTGCCGCTGCTGGCGGATGGGATAGAGTGGACCAGGCAGAGTGCCGACGCCATGTGGGCGGCGGTCCGTGCCGTGCTGCCACCGGCGGATCGCATCCATATCGCGGGAATTCCGCAGCAGGTCCACGGCGTGGCCAATCCGCTGGCACTGCTTTCGGTGGCGCGCGACTCCATCCAGGTCAGCTCCGGCCTCGTCCTGCATGGCGATCCGGAGACGCTCATCAAGCGGATCTGCAAGCCGTCCTTCGCCAAGGCCTTCCGCAAGCATTGTCGCGGCTTCGAACAGCTTGGTGGCCTCGCTCTGATCGAGGCCGACACGCCTGATCTGGCCGAGGAGCTCCTGGATGCTCTGTTGGAACTGCGGCTCAAGCGTTTCCGTGAGCTCGGGCGTTTCGACCTCCTGACGCAGGCGCCGGTCGTCGATTTTTACCGCGCCGCGGCGCTGCAAGGCCTGTCCAATGGATCGGTGCGGCTCTTCGGACTACGCGTCGGTGAAGCCTGGCTCGCCTCCATCTATGTGCTGGTCAGAAAAGGCACACTTCACGCCCTCCTGCTCGGCATCGACCAGAATGCGGTCGCCAATGTCTCACCCGGCCTGACGACGATGGGCAAGCTGATGATGTGGGGATGCGAGCGGGGCTTCGACTATTTCGACCTGTCGGTCGGCGGCCAGGGCTACAAGCAACATATCGGCGCCTCGAGCTCGGTACTGGCCGAGATCTGCGAACCGGTGACGGTGCGGGGCAGGGCTGCGAACGCAGCCATTTTGCTGCGCAGCCGGGTCGAAGGCATGACGCGGTCGCGTCCCCGGCTGCTCAAGGCCGTCCAGGGCCTGACGCGCCGCTTGCGGCGACTGAAGGACTGAGGAGGAGCGCTTGCCGGTCCTGCGATGCAGAGCACCAAGACCGGCAGGCAAGCTTGTTGACAGGGTTGGTTAGCTCTATATCTGAAAGCGCGGCTTGACGTTCAGAAATGAGTGTCACGGGCGGATTTTTTTAAGTTGGCGTTTTCGGCAGATCATCTCGATGAATGCAAGTTTAGGAGATGGGATTCGTTCCATCCTCATTATTCAAACGAAGTACATTGGAGATGTCGTTCTGACATCTGCTTTGGTTCGCAATCTACGTCTTTCTTATCCACAAGCATCGGTGACCATGCTTTGTGCGCCGGGTCTCAAGGAGTTCATCGTCGCGCAAGGGATCGCCGATGTTGCCGTTGGCTTTGAATCCCGTGGCAGAGGAAGGACTCTGCGCAAGCGTTTGAGCGACTATCGTGGCGTCATCTCTGATCTGCGGCGTCGAAGATTTGATCTTAGCATCGACCTTACCGATTCAAAAACCTCGCGGATCATGCATCGTTTGATCGGCGCTCCACTTCGCGTCGGCTTCGATCCTTCCGAGCATCCGATGAAGTTCTGGGAAATCCAGCTTGCAAACGTTCTCGCCGCGACCTTCGGACATGGCGGACCGCATTATCTCTACAGGAACCTGTCTCCTCTCCGCGCCCTTGGGCTGGATTGTGAGGATCCAACACCTCGGCTGCAGCCGACCAGTACTGCCCAGGAAGAGTGTGCCAGGCTTCTTGCGGAAAACGCTTTGGCGAAGAAGTCGTACGTGGCAGTGCATGCCGGCGCGAGGTTCGAAGGACGTTGTTGGCCGCCGCAACATTTTGCTGCGGTCATCGACGAAGTATACGCCAAAACCGGGCTGCGATCCCTCCTTGTTGGCGGGCCGGATGAAGGGCTTGCCGCGCAAAGGATCCTTGAAGTGGCAGCATCGCCGGTCGCAAGTGTCGTCGGAAAAGCCTCGCTTGAGGTCCTGACGGCATTGTTGGCCGAAGCGTCGATCTTTCTTGGCAATGAGAGCGGCCCGATGCACATCGCGGCCTCTGTCGGAACTCCAGCGGTGGGGCTGTACGGTCTGACGTCGCCAGAGCAATGGGGCCCGTTCGGTGTTCCCAACCGGACGCTCCAGCCGCCCATGCCTTGCCCGTGCATCGCTCCAGGTGTGTGTAAAGAAAACAACGCCGGTGGGGTCTATTGCGTCCAGCGGCTCCAGGTTGCCGATGTTGCGGCGGTGACACTCGATCTCATCGGCACGGAAGTTCAAAAATCTGCTCATTCGGGCATGCCGGCCGCGTAGCAGGGCGGCAGCGACGGGCGATTGTTTGGCGGCGCGCTTCACGTCTTGATTCAGGCCGAGGCTCAAACATCTTCAAAAGATTGGCAAATTTGACCGGGCCGCATCCTGCGCTGTCCGCGAAATTGACAGGACGGCGCGTCTCCGCCATCCTTGACCCCAGTCGTCAGGCTGCCGGCAGCGGCCGCGTTGTGTGTCTGGGGCGACCGAGGGCAGTGTCATGTTCAGTCCCGTCACAGGTCAGAATTCCAAGCGCGCCGCGGTGCGCAAGGCGCTCGATCGTCACAAGGTCTACATCACCGCGCAGCGTTTTTCGGCAGGCAGCTACCAGGCCCGGGTTCTGGTCGACGGCGAGGCCTATTGGGTCGACGAATTCCGGCTGAGCCAGCTGCAGCAGGGACTGTCGCCGGCGGAGCTCGAGTTGACGCCGGCCGTTGACGATTGAGCGCGACTGGCTTGTTCCTGGCCTCGGTGCTTCGACCTTTGCCATGACCACCCCGCCAAAGCTCCAATCCTACCGCGCGAGGCGTGAATTTTCCAAAACGCCGGAACCGGCAGGCGGCCTCATCACGGACGAAGGCAACCGCTTCGTTGTCCACAAGCACCACGCCACCGCAGACCATTATGATCTGCGCCTGCAGGTCGGCGATGTCTTGAAAAGCTGGGCGGTGCCGCGCGGGCCTTCGCTCAATCCGGCCGACAAGAGGCTGGCGGTCGAGACCGAGGATCATCCGCTCGAATATATCGACTTCGAGGGTGTCATTCCCGAGGGCGAATATGGCGGCGGGCCGATGATCGTCTGGGATACCGGCAGCTGGGCGCCGATGGACGATGTCGAAAAGAGTTTGCGCACCGGCGCCTTCAAGTTCCGGCTGGCCGGCGACAAGCTCAATGGCGGCTGGATGCTGACCCGGCTGAAGCCGAAACCCGGGGAAGACGAAAACAAGAAGAACTGGCTGCTGTTCAAGGAGCGCGACCTCGCCGCCGACACCGCGCTTGACATCCTCACGGCC
>NZ_RZRK01000335.1:0-6367 GCF_003997835.1 Mesorhizobium sp. M7A.F.Ca.CA.004.12.1.1 | reverse complement strand
TGTCAACACCATGGCCGAGGCGGTGCTGCATTTCATGAACGAAATCCCGCGCGAAACCATGTTCGAGGGTGACACCTACGTCACCAATGACCCCTGGTTGGGCACGGGCCACCTGCACGATATCACCATGGTGTCGCCGTCGTTCCTGAACGGCGAATTGGTTGCGTTCTTCGCCTGCACGGCACATGTGGTCGATGTCGGTGGGCGCGGCTTCGGCGCTGACGGCAAGTCGGTCTACGAGGAAGGCATCCAGATCCCGATCATGAAGTTCGCGGAGAAGGGCAAGGTCAATCTCGATCTCGTCAGGATCCTGCGCGCCAACGTCCGCGAGCCGAACCAGGTCGTCGGCGATTTCTATTCGCTCGCCGCCTGCAACGAAGTCGGCCACCGACGCCTCGTCGACATGATGAAGGAGATCGGCCTGGCATCGCTGGACGGGCTTGGCGAGTTCATCTTCTCGCGCACCCGCGACGCCTTGGTCGAACGCATCAAGGCGATGCCCAAAGGCAGCTGGTCGAACGCGCTGGTGACCGACGGCTACGACGAGCCGGTGAAACTCGCGGCGACGGTCACGGTTAGGGACGCCGGCGTCGAGGTCGATTTCACCGGTACCGACCCGATGAGCCGATGGGGCATCAACTGCCCGATCATCTACAGCAAGGCCTATGCCTGCTACGCGTTGAAATGCGTGGTGGCGCCCGATATTCCTAACAATGCCGCGTCGCTCGCCTTCTTCACCGTGTCGTCTCCGGTCAACATCCTGAACGCCGTGCGGCCGGCGCCGGTGGCGCTCAGGCACATCTTCGGCCACATGGTTCCCGATCTGGTGCTCGGCGCGATCGCCAAGGCGATGCCCGGCAAGATCCTTGCCGAGGGCGCCGGCGCACTGTGGAACATCCATATCTCGGTTCGGCCGGTCTCCGGCGGTTCGGGCCGCCGTGCCGAGGTGCTGATGTTCAATTCCGGCGGCATGGGCGCGCGCCCCGGTCTCGACGGACTGTCGGCGACGGCCTTCCCCTCCGGCGTCCATACGATGCCGATCGAGGCAACGGAGCACACCGGGCCGATCGTCATCTGGCGCAAGGAGCTGCGGCCCGATTCCGGCGGCGACGGCGAGTTCCGCGGCGGGCTCGGGCAGGTTATCGAAATCGAGGCGATCGAGGGCCATGAATTCGACTTCTCGGCCATGTTCGACCGCGTCAATCATCCCGCCCACGGGCGCAACGGCGGCGGGCCTGGAGTGGCCGGCGTGGTCAGGCTGGACGATGGCACGCAGATGCGACCCAAAGGCTGGCAGCATGTTCCGGCCGGCCGTCGGCTGATCCTCCAATTGCCGGGCGGCGGCGGCTATGGCGATCCGTCCAAGCGCAGCACCGAGGCGCGGGCGAACGACCGCTCCAAGGAATACATTTCGGAGAACGGCAAATGAGCTACATTGCCTCGCGCCTGTCTGCGGTGAAGCCGTCGGCGTCCATGGCTGCTTCGCAGGCAGCCAAGGCCCTGCGCGCCAAGGGCGTCGACGTGATCGATCTTGGCCTGGGCGAGCCGGATTTCCCGACACCGAGCCATATCATCGAAGCGGCGCATTTCGCCGCGAAGGCCGGCCAGACGCTATACACGGGTGCCGCCGGCACGGCCGAGGTGCGCGAAGCCGTGGCCGGCAAGTTCCGCCGCGAAAACGGACTGGACTACACGGCGGACGACGTCGTCGTGGCCAATGGCGCCAAGCAGATCATCTTCAACGCGCTGATGGCGACGCTGGAGTCTGGTGACGAAGCGGTCCTGCCGGCGCCCTACTTCGTCTCCTATCCCGAGATGGTGAAGCTGCTCGGCGGCAGGCCTGTCGTTATCGAGTGCCCGGAAACTTCCGGCTTCCGGCTGACGCCGGAGCTGCTCGAAAAAGCCATCACTCCAAGGACGAAATGGCTGTTCCTCAACATGCCCGGCAACCCCTCCGGCGCCATATATTCGCAATCGGACCTGCGGGCACTCGGAGCGGTTTTGGCAAGGCATCCGCAGGTGCTGGTGCTTTCCGACGAGATTTACGAGCACATCCTGTTCGACGGACGCGACTTCGTCTCCTTCGGCAAGGCTTGCCCGGAACTCAGGGACCGCACCCTGATCGTCAACGGCGTCTCCAAATCCTATGCGATGACCGGGTGGCGTGTCGGCTATGCCGCCGGGCCGGCGCCGCTCACCAGGGCGATGGCGATCATCCAGAGCCAGTCCTGCACGTCCGTCTGCTCGATCGCGCAAGCGGCGACGGTGGCCGCGCTCAACGGCCCCCAGGACGAGGTGGCACGCTTTCGGCAGGCGTTCGAGGCGCGCCGCGACCTTGTCGTCGACGGCATCAGGCGGATCAACGGTCTTACGCTTTCGCCACCGGAAGGCGCCTTCTATGCCTATATCGGATGCGCCAGCCTGATCGGCCGCAGGACCCCAAAAGGCGTCGTGCTCGAGGACGACACGGCAGTGGCGAATTATCTCCTGAACGAAGGGCGCGTGGCCTCGGTGCCGGGCGCCGCCTATGGACTTTCCCCCTATTTCCGCATCTCGACCGCGACCGGCGAAGAGGTGCTGACCGAAGCGATCGCGCGCATCAACGCCGCCGTCGCGCAAGTGGAGTAAATCATGCCGCATTACGAACGCATCCTGATCACCGGCGCGGCCGGCCGCCTCGGTTCGGAACTGCGAAAGGGGCTGGTGCCGCTGGCAAAAACGATCCGCCTGGCCGGCCGCGAACCGTTCGGCGATCTTGCTCCACACGAGGAAGAAGCGGTCTTCGACCTCGCCGATATGGAGGCGACGTTTGCCGCCACCAAGGATTGCGATGCGATCGTGCATTTCGGCGGCGCACCACTCGAATGCGAATGGCAAACCATCCTGGATTCCAGCATCCGCGGCTCCTATCACATCTACGAGGGCGCCCGGAAACACGGCGTGAAACGAGTCATCTATGCCTCCTCCGTGCATGCCGTCGGCTATCACGAGGTCGAGGCGCATATCGGCGTCGACGCGCCGGTGCGTCCCGACAGCCTCTATGGCGTGTCGAAGAACTTCGTCGAGAGCCTGAGCCGGCTTTACTGGGACAAGTTCGGCATCGAGACGGCGTGCCTGCGCATCTTTTCGTCCTTCCCCGAACCGGCGGACCGTCGCATGCTGTGGTCATACCTCTCCTTCGCCGATTGTGTGCGTCTGGTCGAGGCAGCTCTCACCGCGCCGCGCGTCGGCCATACGATCTCCTTCGGCCTTTCCGACAACAAGGTGAAAACGGTCGACAACAGCGGCGCCAACCATCTGGGGTGTGCTCCGCAGGATAGTGCCGAGCCGTTCCGCGCCGCGGTCGAGGCGAAAACGCAGGTTCCGGATCCCAAGGCGCCATCGGTGAAGTATCTGGGCGGGTGGTTCTGCGAGCTTGGCCATCCGGACGACAAACAGGCGTAGCTGCCAATCCGCTCGATGGCGCAGAGCGGAAGCCGAGATGCGGCAGGCGACGGATTCACGCGTGGTGGCGGAGATCGAGGAGGTTGTCGGCGGCGCCGGCTTCGATGTGCCACGCCGACCACGGTCATGGATCAGATCTGGCAGCGGTACCTGCAGACGATGCCGGACTTCCCCCAAGCGTTCATCCACCTTGGGCGTCGAAGACTTGCCGGTCGTCATCGGTTTTGGGATTCTCATCTGATCTGGTAGTGGGATCCAAATCACAGGAGATGGCATGCCGAACGATGTAATCGTGCGCGACAGCAATGGCGCTCAATTGAATGACGGTGATTCCGTAACGCTGATCAAAGACCTCAAAGTCAAAGGCACTTCGGAGACGATCAAGCGCGGCACGTTGGTGAAGGCCATCCGCCTGAACGGCAATCCCGGCGAGATCGAATGCAACACCAAGCAAGTGAAAGGCCTGGTGCTCAAGACCGAGTTCGTGAAGAAGGCGTGAGCCTCAAGGCGGCAAGCGATCTCGATGGCTCCTTCGGGATTTTGGAGAGCCTGCCGTCGCCAAGGGGGCTGCGGAGCCGTTGAGCGTCCGGCACGCGATCGTTGCGCTGTGAATTGATAACTTCGCCGACCAGGCACAATCAAAAAAATCGCCAAGTCCCAAGCTGGAACCTCCGGCCTCATTGCGCGTTTCACGGCGTCCCGTTCGCGGACCCGCCCGGATATCTCTCCAAGCGCGCGAAAAACCAGGAGCCCGCTTCATGCACGACAAGCTGTTTCATTCACCGGTCGCACTGTCGGTCGGCCTCGGCTTCAAGCGCGAGATTGCCTCGCTGGCCGAAATGCACGATTTCCTCACCAATTGGACGACCTCCCGCCGCGGCCCGCTTTACCGAAACGCGGTGGAGACATGTGATCTGGCCGTTCCAGGTTATGTGAGCGTCGAGCAGGCGCGCCGGGCGTTGCTCGAATTCGCGCAAGCCGCCGGCATCCTGTGGCCGGACCTCGAGCCGGTGGCGGGCGTGCACGCCGTTGCGCGTGGCTATGGCGGCTACGCCGCCTGAAGATTGATGTTCTCCGTGGCGGCTAAAGCCACACCACCATAGAAAGCCCGGCTGGCCCCCAGCCGGGCTTTCGCGTTTCCGGCAGCTCGCAAGGAAATCGCCATCCTGTAGCCGTGTGTCTTGGGCGACAATCCCTGCGTGGAGTGTCGGGAAGAGCCCGAGCAAAAATCTTTATGAAATTCCTATTTCTTTCTACTGCGCCCCGTCTCGAACCTTTATGGCGATCGGGTCCATATTCCTTTTAGAAAATACAACCGGCTCCGTCGCCAAAGGTGCGACGGGACACTTTCGAGATATTGCGAACTCTCTTGTCAAATTCGCAAAGTACAAAAGAACAAAAGGAATAAACACAATGGATATGGCCGTTATCGGAATCGGAATTTTGTTCTTTGCCCTTTGTTTCGCCTACATAAAAGCTTGTGACGCGCTCTAGAGCGAGGCTGAAAAAATGATCGTCGACTATATTCTCGGTGGCGGCGTTACGCTGTTCCTGCTCGCCTACCTGACATACGCCCTCGTTCGTCCAGAACGCTTCTGAAGGCACGGAAAGCCACACCCATGACACTGAACGGTTGGATACAGATCCTGGTCTATTGCGGGATCGTCGTTTTGCTGGTGAAGCCGCTCGGCGGCTACATGCACCGCGTCTTCAACGGCGACCGCACGCTGCTTTCGCCGGTCCTTCGCCCGCTTGAGCGTGGGCTTTATCGTATTTGCGGAACCAGCGAACGCGAGGAACAGCACTGGACCACCTACGCGGTCGCCCTGCTGCTCTTCAACCTCGCCGGCTTCCTGGTGCTTTATGCGCTGCAGCGCCTGCAGGGCAGCCTGCCTTACAACCCTGCCGGCATGACAGCGGTTGAACCAGGGTTGGCCTTCAACACCGCCGCCAGCTTCATGACCAACACCAACTGGCAGAACTATGGTGGCGAGAGCACGATGTCCTATCTCGTGCAGATGGCCGGGCTGACGGTGCAGAACTTCGTTTCGGCGGCCACCGGCATTGCCATCGCCATTGCGCTGATCCGCGGCTTTGCCCGGGCGTCCGGCAAGTCGATCGGCAATTTCTGGGTCGATATGACCCGCTCCACACTCTATCTGCTGCTGCCGTTCTGCATCGTGCTGACGCTGGTCTATGTCTGGCTCGGCATGCCGCAGACGCTCGGCGCCTACGTCAACGCCACGACGCTGGAAGGCGCGCAGCAGACCATCGCCGTCGGCCCGGTCGCTTCGCAGGTGGCCATCAAGATGCTCGGCACCAATGGCGGCGGTTTCTTCAACGCCAATGCCGCGCACCCGTTCGAGAACCCCGACGCGATCTCCAACCTGATCCAGATGGTGTCGATCTTCGCCATCGGCGCCGCCTTGACCAATGTCTTCGGCCGCATGATCGGCAACCAGCGCCAGGGCTGGGCGATCCTCTCGGCCATGGGCGTCATGTTCATCGCCGGTGTCGCCATCTGCTACTGGGCGGAAGCCGCCGGCAACCCGCTGGTGCATGCGCTGGGCATCGACGGCGGCAACATGGAGGGCAAGGAGAGCCGCTTCGGCATCGCCCTGTCGGCGCTGTTTGCCGTCATCACCACGGCCGCTTCCTGCGGCGCCGTCAACGCCATGCACGGCTCGTTCACCGCGCTCGGCGGCATGATCCCGATCATCAACATGCAGCTTGGCGAAGTCATCGTCGGCGGTGTCGGCGCCGGTCTCTACGGCATCCTGATGTACATCGTCGTCGCCGTCTTCGTCGCCGGCCTGATGGTCGGCCGCACGCCCGAATATCTGGGCAAGAAGATCGAGGCCAAGGAGGTCAAGATGGCTATGCTGGCCATACTGTGCCTGCCGCTGGCGATGCTGATCCTGTC
>NZ_RZRK01000334.1:0-6400 GCF_003997835.1 Mesorhizobium sp. M7A.F.Ca.CA.004.12.1.1 | reverse complement strand
ACCTGGCAGAATTCATAAAGCCGGTCGAGGCCGAAATGGACTTCATGCGCGGCGATTTGCAGGACCGAGTCGACCGACGTGTAGCAGATCGGCTTGCCGGTCCGGATGTGCTCCTCGCCGAAGCGCTCGATGATCTCGGTGCCCGGCGCATGGCAATTGCCGAGAATGCCCGGCACCTTGCCTTCGCGAATGATAGCCTCGGTCAGTTCGGCCGGAAAGGCCGGAACCGTATCCGGGAAATAGCCCCAGTCGAGGCGCACCGGCAGGCCGGCGATTTCCCAATGACCGGATGGTGTATCCTTGCCGCTCGAAACCTCCTGTGCGGCGCCGTGAAAGGCAGTTGGGAGCAGATCCGCCCCGCTGTTGGCAAACCCCAGTCCCGTCGCGGTTTCGGCGGCCTTGCCAAGCCCGAGCGACGCCATGTGAGGGACAAACAGCGGTCCACTGCGAAGCCCTTCGCGATCCGCACGGCCCTCCGCACAGGCCTCTGCGATGTGCGCGAATGTGTTGGCGCCGGCGTCACCGTAGCGGTCGGCGTCGGCCGCGCCGCCGATGCCGAAGGAATCCAGAACGAAGAGGAAAGCGCGCGCCATCGAGTTGTTGCCAGTTTGACCGACCAGACATAGGGTTCCGCGACTTCATTGGCAATTCGGAAACCAAACGGCAACGGCTTGGCGTGATAGTCCAGTGCACTGGGATGGGCATGGATCGAGGACAACAGACTGTGGTTCCTGTCATGAGGGTTGCGCTGAAGACTTATGCCGCTCTCATGCTGACGCTCGTCGGGCTCTGGTCCAACCCGGCGCATGCCGACTGGCGCGATGATATCGGCACGTTTCGTATCGGCATCGTTGCCGAGCCAGGCGCCGGCAATGCCGTTCCGGGGCTGGCACTGTTGACCGACGCCTACACCAAGGCCTTGGGCATGAAGGTCGAGTTTGTCGTTGCCCGCAACTATGCCGCGCTGATCGAGGCGCAGGCCGATGCCCGCATCGAATATGCGATCTATTCGGCCACCGCCTATGCGACGGCTTCGCAGCGCTGCTTATGTATCGAGCCGCTTGTCGCTCCGGTCGATTCAGACGGCGCGATCGGCATCCGCTCCGTTCTGCTGACGCGAGACGGCAAGCTGCCTGCCCTGGCGGCGATGGACCGCCATCGTATCGCCATGGCGCCTTCGGACAGCGTCGGCGGTTCTCTCCTGCCATTGGCGGCGTTGGCGGCGGAGGGCCGCAAGATCGCGGAAGATGCACAGTTTTTGGCCCGCACCGATTCGGCCGCGGCGGCCGAGACGATGCTGGTCGACGGCAAGGCCGATGGCCTGTTCGGCTGGGTGAGGGCCGCTGCCGACGGCCCGCGAGAACCGTCGGGCACGCAGGCCAGGCTGGAGGCGGCAGGGCTCTCGGTGACGGCGCTTCGGATCGTATGGACGTCGGGCCTGTTGAGATACGGCCCCCATGCGGTCCGCAGCGATCTCGACCCGGAAGCCAAGCGCAGGCTTGCCGTGTTCCTCACCAACCTCAAGTCGACGACGCCCGATATCTACGATCTCCTGGAATCGAGACATTCCGGCGGCTTCGCTCGCGTGTCGCCAAAAGATTACGAGATGGCCGCTGCTATCGTGCGCTTCGTTTCGGACCGTGAGCCGCAGCAATAGCTGGAGCGGCCCTGCGCAGGGCCTGGCTGGTTCTGTTCAACAGTCGCTGCAAGGGATCGTCACGCTTCTGCGGGGGCGCAGATAATAGGTTTCGCCCATGGTTATGTTGCTGAAAGCCGAGGTCAGTCCAAGCTTCTGTTGACTGCTCGCGCTCCACGCGATGACCGGCGTATAGCCGAGGTTGCTTTCGACGCGGATGAGAAAAGTGTTGGCGACCTTGAGCGACGCTGGGACCGTTGTCTCGGTGGTCGCGGCGGCGCCGGCGCTGGCGACACTGGCGACCAATTTGCGTGACCAAACCACCTGTGCCTTCGTCGCATCGGACGTAACCTGTATCGCCGTGATGGTGATGCTAGGGGGCGAGCGGTTGTAGGGCTGAAGGGTGACGCTGCCGATCTGCATGATGGCGTCGACATCCGCTTTGAGGACGCTTGTCTGCTGGGTAACGAGATCGGCCACCATGCTGCCGATACGACTGACCTTCTTGCTGGTCTCGATGGCTTGCGACGCTTCCATTGTGAGGAAGTACATGATCAGCAGAATTGGCATGATCAACGCGAATTCAACCGCCGCGATGCCACGGCGATCGGACCAGAATCGACTTGCTTTCCGCCAAACTCCCGTAATCATAAGATGTGCCCCCGCACGCATCATGCCCATTGCCCTTTTCTTATACCGCTCGTGCATTCCGCTCAGTTGTCGAACGGCTCGTTCTGCCAGGTCACCGATGCGAAATGCAGGGTCTTGTTGCCGCCCATCGACTGCGCCATGAGGTCGGTCATGATCGGCCACTTGTAGAAGACCCGAAGCATGTTCCTCGACTCCGCCGCACCCGCTGTCACTGAGAACGATTGGGTTGCGGTGCCTTTCGTCAGTACGACATCGCCGTTCTGGATCTTGAAGCCTGCCGTGGCCGCATCGGCGAACGATGTATATTGGCGAAGATCCACCAGCAGTTGATTGGGACAATCCTGGGAGACGATGATCTGCAGTTTCGTGCAGATCATGTCCCGCAAATTGGTTCCGGCAACGTCAGCCGCCCTCAACTGGCCGGTGCGCAGTTTGCGCGCTACATCGTCGGTGACGTTGGCCATCACCTCCTGGCCGGCAAACGAGATGCAGCTTTCCAGAATGGCAAAGACAAGCAGCGCGAAGGGGACTGAAAGGATCGCGAATTCGATTGCCGTGGCGCCGCGCCGGTCACGAAGGAAGCGGGCGAAAAACCTTGGGCGTCTCACTCTGTGGTCGCCTGCGCGACCGAATTCCTTGCTCATGTTCGATCCTGCCGATCTCTATGTGGTCTCGGAAGGAGCATTAGCGCAAACCGATTGAGGTCCGGTTTGGATGATCGTTAAAGTCGGCGCAGGCCTCTTAACCAGACAATAACCGGAACGGCAGTCGGCAACGCCACCTATCGGCTGACGCTCATCTCCGCTTCGGAAGACTTCTCCGCTTCGCTCTTGTAGGAGCTTTCGCAATAGGGCGTGCAGGACATCGTCTGGATTTCGGCACGCCGATAGATGCGCACCGACGAAGCGGCCTGCCGCACGACGGTAACCTGCTCGTCGACGATGGGACTGCCGTCGGTATCGAGCAC
This sequence comes from Mesorhizobium sp. M7A.F.Ca.CA.004.12.1.1, assembly GCF_003997835.1. Classification (NCBI taxonomy): domain Bacteria; kingdom Pseudomonadati; phylum Pseudomonadota; class Alphaproteobacteria; order Hyphomicrobiales; family Phyllobacteriaceae; genus Mesorhizobium; species Mesorhizobium sp. M7A.F.Ca.CA.004.12.1.1. The sequence goes on along the minus strand of NZ_RZRK01000334.1, from coordinate 3,146 downwards.
GACCAGATTGGTGACGCCGAAGCCTTTGCCGGTGAGCACGATCGTCGAAGCGTCCTGCACCGAAGCGTCTGCGATTGCCGGGTTGCCGACCACGATGGTGTCTGCGGGACGCGAAAGTTTGACGATCTTGGCCTGGTTCATCGTGACCTCGATGCCGGCGCCGGCCATGGCGGGCGCGACGAAGCTCGAGACGGCAAGAAGCGCGGCAATCAGGATTGACGATCTCGGCTGGGCCATTGAGGCGCTCCACGCAGGCGGACTGATCAACGGAACATGAACGAGATTGGTGAACCAACGGTTAAGCATGCGATGTTGCCAATCGTGCAATGGCCGCCAAGGGCGCCCGCGACGCGCGGTCCGGTCGGGTCGCAAGCCTACCAAATCCGGTCTGGAAGGCTCAGCGATACATTAGCCCGAGGTTAACCACGCAATATGTTCGAACCGGGAAAGGAATCGGTAAGGCTGTTTCTTAAGCCGATCGAAAGAGCTTCTCCCTAGATTGGCAGCATCCGATCAACCATCACAGAAGTTGACGGAAGTGCTGTAACACGTGGAGTAGGAGCTCTCGAATGTCTAATCTCATCGCACGTTTTGTGAAGGACGAATCCGGCGCGACCGCGATCGAATATGGTCTGATCGCCGTTCTCATCGCGCTCGCCATCATCACTGGCGCCGGCACGCTCGGCAATGCGCTGAACGCCAAGTTCACCAACATCGGCAGCACCCTGAACGGCACGCCGAGCGGCAGCTGATCGGCTTATCGCCGAGCATTTAGATTGCGTTCTGGAAAAGGGCCGCCGCGTGGCGGCCCTTTTTCTATGCCGCTGGCGATATAGGTCGTCTTTCGTTCCTAGCCTCATCAATCGTTAATCGAACATGCTTAGATTGAGCCCCATGAAATCGGACAATAGGCGTGGCGCCGATGCTTGAAGCCCTGATCTTCGTCGTTTTTCCATTCTGCATGCTGTTTGCCGCGATCTCCGACATGCTGTCGATGACGATCGCCAACCGCGTGCCGGTGCTGCTCGTCGTCGTCTTCGCGCTGGTCGCGCCCCTGACAGGCATGGACTGGGCGGCCTATGGCGGACATTTCGCCGCCGGCGCCCTGGTCCTGGCCGTGACGTTCGGCCTGTTTGCAATGGGCGGCATGGGCGGCGGCGACGCCAAGCTTCTGGCCGCCACCGCAATGTGGATGGGCCTCAATATCAATCTCGTGGAGTATCTGGTCGCCTCGACAATCATCGGCGGCCTGCTGACGCTCGCGATCATCCTCTACCGGAAGTCGCTGCTTGCGGCCGTTACCGGCCAAAATCCGTTTCTGCGCCATTTCGCCGACGAGGCAAAAGGAGTCCCCTATGGCGTCGCCCTCGGCCTTGGCGGGTTGCTGACCTATCCGGATTCGCCTTTGATGGTATGGGCGCTTGCCAGGCTGGCGACTTGAGCACTATCTTATTTTTATTGTCTGTCAGCATTGCCGAAACCCCGTTCTCAACAGGGCCGGCCCGGCCATTTTGGCCGTTCAGACCACATTCCGGCTAATTTATGTAAACCTTAAATTAATCACGATCGTAAGCATTACATTAACCTTGTTTTGACGATTGCCGCTGCAAAGTCCGGCTTGGCTACGTGGTTTGCCAGGGCAAGGGTTCGGACAAATGCCAGCATCGCGATTGATAATTCTGAGCGTGGCGGTGGCCGCGGCGGGTGGCGCTGGCTATGTCGCGAAGAACATGGTGGCACCGCCGCCCCAGGTCGTCGTCGATTCCGGTCCCCAGGCCCCGGCGGTGGCACTCCAGGATGTGCTTGTGCTTTCAGGCGACGTTCCGATGGGCAACCCGATCCAAAACAACATCGCCTGGCAATCCTGGCCCGCCGACGGCGTCAACGCGAATTTCATCACCCGCACCGCCGAGCCCGAGGCACTGGACAAGCTGAAGAGTTCCGTTGCCCGTGTGGCGATGTATGCCGGAGAACCGCTGCGGCGGTCCAAGCTGATCGGCGAGGGCCAGAGCTTCATGTCGTCGATCCTGCCTTCCGGCATGCGGGCGGTCGCCACGGCCATCTCGGCCGATACGTCGGCCGGGGGCTTCATTCTTCCCAACGATTTCGTCGACGTCATCATGACCCGCAGGGCCGATGCCGCCGGCGGCGCCGCCGGCTTCAACACCGAGACCATCCTCAAGAACATCCGTGTCCTGGCCATCGACCAGACCATTCAGGAGGACGAGGAAGGCAAGAAGACCAGGGTAGGCCAGACCGCCACGCTGGAACTGACGCCCAAGCAGGCGGAGATCATCACCGTCGCCCAGCAGATGGCGGATCGCCTGACCCTGGCGTTGCGGGCGGTCGCGGACACGCAGGAAAAAAATCTGGGTGAGGCGGACTATCTCGTTTCCGGCAATGGCCGCAGAGGAACGGTGAGGCTGATCAAGTCGGGCGAAGTTTCCGAAGTGGGGGCAAGGAAATGAGGCTAGGTGGCAAACTGCCGGCAATCGTAGCCGCGGCATTCGGCCTGCTGCTCGTCGGAACGAATGTGCAAGGCAGCGTTGTCGAGGCAAAGAACGCGCAGGTCACGGCATCGACGGCCACCCAGCGCGTCAAACTCGGCCTCAACAAGTCGGTGGTCATCGACCTGCCGAGCGATGCCTACGACATTCTCGTGGCCAACCCGGCGGTTGCCGACGCGGTGACCCGCACTGCAAGGCGCATCTATCTGTTCGGCAAGTCGGTCGGCGAGACGAACATCTTTGTCTTCGGCCCGAATGGCGAGCAGATCGTCAGCCTGGACCTGGCGGTCGAACGCGACGTTGCCGGTCTTGAGGATTATATCAGACGCTTCCTGCCGACGTCGGCCATCAAGGTGGAACTTCTGAATGACAACGTCGTCCTGACTGGAACGGTCGACACGCCGCTGGACGCAAAACGCGCGGTCGACCTGGCGACGATCTTCGTTTCGGGTGGTGAAGCGACGACAGGACAATATTCGCAGACCGCAGCCGGCGGTTCGGCCCAGAGCGGTGTCGACATCGACAACCCGGACCAGGAGCGCCGCACCAGCAAGATCGTCAACCTGCTGCAGATCATTGGCGACGACCAGGTCACGCTGAAGGTCACGGTCGCCGAAGTCAGCCGCTCCGTGATGAAGC
>NZ_RZRK01000333.1:0-6403 GCF_003997835.1 Mesorhizobium sp. M7A.F.Ca.CA.004.12.1.1 | reverse complement strand
GGTCTATGGCTACGCCAGCCAGTTCTCGACCTTCAGGCCCCTGATCCGGTTGAACTCTCCCGTGTTGGCGGTCACCAGCGTGGTGCCCAATGCACAGGCATGAGCGGCGATAAAAAGATCGTTGTGGCCAATGGTCTGGCCCGCGGCTTCAAGCTCGGCGCGAAGTCCGCCATACTCGGCATCCACCGGCACATCGAGCGGCAAGACAGGAATCTCGGCCAGCAAGTCTTCAACCTTCTTGAGCAGCTTGGCCGATCCCTTCTTGGCGCAGCCATATCGCAATTCCGAGGCGACCACGATGCTGGTGCAAACGGCGTCATCTCCCTCGCGCGACATTGCCCTCGCGGCCTTGCCAGCCGGGTTTCGGATCATGTCGCTGATAATGTTCGTATCCAGCATGAACCGCATCTAGAAAATGTCCTCGGATTTGACTGGCGTGTCGTAGATCTCGGGGAAGTCGTCTTCAGGATCGAGCGGCGGCTCTTTCGCCCACTGGGCGAGCAACGCGGTGAGGCCAGGCTTGCGAACCGGCTCGATGACAAGACGATCGCCTTCCCGGCTGATCAGGACTTTTTCGCCGGGAAGCTCGAACTCGACAGGAATGCGCACCGCCTGGCTGCGGTTGTTGCGAAACAGCTTCGCCTCCTTGGGCGGCGTTGTTGAATGTCGGCTCTGGGGCATGTTGCAGCTCTTTTGTATATGCCTTTTGTATATGCCATGCAGCGCCGCAAAACAAGGCGCAGAAAAACTCCGACGAAGGTAGCATTCTCCTGGAACAGAATTCCAACATTCATCGACTTAGGCGACATATTTTCCTACGATGAGGCCACGAACCTACGGCGCATGCCTCGTCGCACACCACGCACCCCGGCTATGGTCCCACCATAAATTGCATCGGAGCCTGTTTTCATGAGACGATTTTTCCTCGGGCTTGCCACCGTCGCAGGCCTGTTCCTTGCATCCTCCCAAGCCTGGTCGGCCGACAAACTGCTCAATGCGTCCTATGACGTCGGCCGCGAACTGTTCGTGCAGGTGAACAAGGCCTTCATCGCGCAGCATCCGGGCGTCACGGTCGATCAGTCGCATGCCGGCACTTCGGCGCAGGCGCGTGCCATCGCCGAGGGCCTTGGCGCCGATGTCGTTACCTTCAACCAGGTCACCGACATCGACTTCCTGGTCAAGAAGGACCTCGTCTCGGCCGACTGGCAAAAGGATTTTCCCGACAACGCCTCGCCCTTCTATTCGCTGCCGTCCTTCCTTGTCCGCGCGGGCAATCCCAAGCATATCAAGGACTGGAACGATCTCGTGCGCGACGACGTGCAGGTGATTTTCCCAAATCCGAAAACCTCCGGCAATGCGCGCTACACCTATCTGGCGGCCACCGCCTACGCCAAGGAAGCCTTCAAGGGCGACGAGGCCAAGGTGAAGGAGTTCATCACCAAGCTTTTCAACAACGTGCCGATTTTCGACACCGGCGGCCGCGCCGCGACCACCACCTTCGTGCAGCGCGAGATCGGTGATGTGCTGATCACCTTCGAGTCGGAGACGCGCGGCATTCGCAAGGAGTATGGCGACGGCAAGTTCGAGCAGGTCACTCCGACGGTCAGCCTGCTGGCCGAATTCCCCGTCGCGATCGTCGACAAGGTTGCCGACGAGCACGGCACGCGCGATCTGGCCAAGACCTATCTCGACTTCCTCTACACGCCGGAGGGCCAGGACATCGCCGCCCGCAACGGCCTCAGAGCCCGCGACGCCGCTGTGGCGGCAAAATACAAGGCCGATTTCCCCGATATCCGGCTGCTGACGGTGGAAGACGTCTTCGGCGGCTGGGACAAAGTGCAGAAAGAGCATTTCGCCGCTGGCGGCCTGCTCGACCAGACCTACGGCAGCCGCTGAAGGCCGCGATATCTGCGCAGTTGACGGAAAAGCCGGCGCCCTGCCGGCTTTTTTCGTTTTGAACGCCGAAAACCTGGTTATCAGCGGAATATCCGCCTTCTCAGTGCAAAACGTTACAAAGAATCAACGCGTTTGTGCCTAACTGCAATCCGGCGGCTTGTTTTCGCGAAACATCATCGCGCGGCGAAAACGTCATTATTTGCACACAAACAGTCGCCAGATGCGAGTGGTTGGGGCTTCAATGGGTTGATCTGGGCATGCTGACGAAAAAAGGCAAATACGGCCTCAAGGCCCTCGTGCATCTGTCCGGCCTGCCGGCCGGCCAATTGGCCTTCGTCAATGACATCGCGGTGGCCAACAACATCCCGAAGAAATTCCTCGATGCCATTCTGGGCGAGTTGCGCAACGCCGGCTTCGTCCAGAGCCGCAAAGGCAAGGAAGGCGGCTATCGCCTCGCCCGGCCGGCCTCCGAAATCAAGATCGGCCATGTCGTGCGCGTGCTGGATGGGCCGCTGGCGCCGATCCCTTGCGCCAGCCGCACGCAGTATCAGCGCTGCGAGGATTGCGACGAGGCGACCTGCCAGGTCCGCCACATGATGCTGGAGGTGCGGCAGGCGATCGCCGAAGTGCTGGACAATCGCAGCCTTGCCGCCATGCGCGACGCCGACAATGACGATTTTCCGGTTGAGCTGACGTCGCAGATATAACCACCCACTGCAAGCTGACCGCGCTCAGACAGATGAAGGAGGGAGTTCTCCAAATCCCGGGTTGCAAACACCCGAAATCACAGGAGAACCCCATACAGTTTGGCCTACCCGTTCACATTTGACGCAGCCTCGAATACAGCGCGTGCGGACGTCGTACCCGCTACATGCTCCGTACCCGCCACACCGAGGTCCATCCATCCTGCATTCACGGCCTCGTACATTTCTTCGGCAGGTCCGCTGTGGCCCCTCGGGATGCCGAATTGTTCGAGCGCTTCCGCCCACCCTGCACGCGGGATTGCAAAGGCTTTCACGTCGAGGTTCAGGACTTCACCCAACTGCTCCGCGACTTCATCCGCGCTGACCATCGAACCAAGCTCGACGATGCGCTGCCCTGACCACGTTGGCCCGGTCAGAAGCGTTGCGAATTCCGCGCCAATGTCGTTCGTCGCGACCATGGTCGATTTCCGGTTTGTCGGATTGTAGAAAGCCGGCAGCGTTCCGCCCTGCGCGACCTGCAACCCGAAAAGAAAATTCTCGAAGAATCCGCCTGCGCGCACAAAAGCAACTGGCGATGTCAGGTCGCGAAAACCTTGCTCCAGAAGGGACAAGGCCGCGATCACCCCGTGCCCGCTGGTTCTGTTCGCGCCCATCGACGAAAGCGCAACCACTCGCGGCGGCGCTGCCTTGGTGAGCGCCTCGACATAGCTTGCAATCACGGCCTTTGCTTCCTTGTAATCGGGCGAAGGCGCCCAGACAGGAGGCAGCATGACGAACGCGCCTTCGACGCCTTCGAGCGCCCGCTCGATGGCTGCCGAATCATTCCAATCGCCGTCAACCAGCTCCACGCCCCGGTTCGCCCAGCTCAACGCTTTCTCGCGGTCGCGGACCAGCGCGCGCACCTTTTTGCCTTGCGCTAGCAAATGCCTTGCCGTCGCGCCGCCCACGTTTCCCGTGATTCCCATTACTAAGAACATGTGTTTTCTCCTGATGTTGAGGGACAGAACTGCCCCTGTTGGTTCAATGGATGAGCGGCAGAATGGCCCGGATACGGGGATCGCGCAGATAGAGGCCGCCCCAGGTCATCGCGCCCAGAAGCAGGGAAATGATTTCCGGCGGCGATCCCAACTCACCGATGCGGAGATGGGCGCAGATGGCACCTCCCAAAAAGCCCGTCACCAGGATCGCGCCGAGGACGGCGGTGACCGGGATGGCGTAGAGGATGGCGCAGGCGAGGATGATCGGACCCACGACGCGCGTCAGATCCATCGCGAACCCGGTTTCCTGCAACATGCTCGCGACCCGTGCCGGCGCGAAAAGCTGAACAGTGCCGTCTGTCATCAAAGCGATAACGACAAACGCGCTCATTATCCGGCCGGCCCACAGGGCGCGATGCAAGGTCATAGTTTCAGGTGTCTGATGCGGGTTCACAGTTTCGGACACTTGTCATTCTCCGATGGGGAGATCCCATATTCGAAGCTTACTGTGCCTCTCAGGTGTGATAAACACCGAGGAAATGAACCGACTGTTCTCTTTTTGGAAAACAATACCGGGAAACGAAAATGCAAAATCTCGAACCCATCCTCATTTTCATAACGGTAGCGGAAATGGGGAGCTTCACCCGCGCAGCCGACAGCCTGGGCATCCAAAAGGGGAGAGCCTCAACGGCGGTCCGGAAGCTGGAAGAAGATCTCGGTGTCAGGCTCCTGCACCGGACGACGCGCAGCGTGCGGTTGACGGAAGACGGACGCGCATTTCATGCCCGTGCCCGCGATCTGCTCGCTGAAGTCGATGATCTGCACTCGATGTTCGCAGGCGATCGCGTGGCACTTCGCGGGCGTTTGAGAGTCGACCTTCCGACCGAAGTGGCGCGCACAACGATCGTGCCGGCCTTGCCGGATTTCATGGCGGCGCACCCCCAATTGGAGCTGGAGGTGTCGAGTACGGATCGGCAAGTCGATCTGGTTCAAGAGGGGTTCGATTGTGTATTGCGGCTTGGACCCATTCGCGACGAGACGCTGATTGCCCGCCCGTTGGGCCTGTTGCGCATGGCCAACGCTGCCAGCCCCGCCTATCTGGCGCGCCATGGCGTCCCTCGGTCGCTGGAAGATCTCCAGCGTCAGGAACATAGGACAATTCACTTTTCGACGGTGCTAGGCGCGAGACCCTATGGATGGGAATATCCGGACGGCGACAGCTACGCGACGCTTCAGTTGCCAGGTGCGCTGCACGTCAACAGCGCGCAGACCTACGAAGCCGCCGCCCTCGCCGGCCTTGGTGTGATTCAGGCGCCACTTTTGGGCATTGGCCAATACTTGGAGAGTGGAGCGCTTATCGAGATCATACCCGATTTTCGTCGACGGGCGCTCGCCGTATCCCTCGTCGTCGCACATCGGAGCAATCTGTCGCGCCGAGTCCGCGCATTCATGAAATGGATCGAAGATGTGCTGACGCCGTATATGGAATAGCGACTGCCGGTCAGCGATCAGCGGTCCGGCGTCGCGGGCGCCAGCTCGCGTTGCACGCGCCTGTCCCCCAGGTAGAGGGCAAGCGAAATTTGCAGAAGTCTTGAGCGCGGACATGACCTTGCACGTCCCAAGCCGACGCAGTAAAGCGGGGGTCGAAGAACGGGCTGGACCGATGAGGCTGTGGTGGTTCGCAAAATCCCGCAAGGCCGCCCGCAAGCTGCCATCGGCAGCCAGTTTCCGCACTGAAATCATCGCCGACGTCTTCGTCCCGGAACGGGCGGAGGACGTCCGCTTCTTCAGCCGCAAGCTGGTTCACCCCGGCCGGCTTCGCCGCTTTTCCAACAAGGACCTTCGGGAAGGCCTGCTGTCCGTCTTCTATCTCGTGGTGGCAGCGGCGCTGCCGGTGCGCTGGTGGGCGCCGATCTGCGGCCGCATATCGAGGTTTCGCCTCAAGCGCCATATGCGCAAGGAATTCCCGGCCTACGCGGCCGCGACACGCGCGGTGCTTGGCGATGGCATCGATACACGCAAGCTGTTCGAGGGATTGCTGGCGGCGCGCCATCGGCGCCGCCTGCAGCTTGCCGCACATCTGGTGGCTGGCCGCTGGTCGCCGACGATCCGGCTGGAGGGGCTGGAGGGGCTGCGGTCGGCCTTGCAGCGCGGCCACGGCGCCATCCTCTGGTGCGATCAATTCACCGCCCAGACCATCATCGGCAAGCGCGCGCTATACGAGGCCGGTGTCGAGGCGCATCAGGTGAGCGTCAACACCCACGGTATTTCCGAAAGCGCGTTCGGCCTGCGTTTCCTCAACCCGCCGCTGGTCAATGTCGAAAACCGGTTCCTGAAAAGCCGGGTCGCCTTTGATCGCGACGATGCCTACCAAGTCACCATCCGCATCAAGAAGATCCTGAAGCAGAATGGCGTGGTGACGATGACCAACACCGTCCATGCCGGCACGACTTTCACCGAGGCAGCCATGGGCGAAAGCGGCTGGACGCACCTCGCCTCGGCGCCGGCGAATTTTGCCGCCAGGGGCAGAACCGCCCTGTTTGCCATGTCGACCTTCGAAGTGGTTCCCTTCATCGAGTACCGCGCCGTGCTCAGCCCCGAGTTGACGCCGGAGGCATCTGTAACCCCGGCGAAGGACACCGCCAGGGATGGCGCCAAGAACATGGCTGTGCAGGCGCACTACATCCTGCTCAAGCGCGACCGCCTGCTGGAAGCGCTGAGGCTCTACCCCGAGCAGATGCTGACGTGGTCCCGCCGGCAGCGGCTGACCGAGGCGCCGGACAGCACCGGCATCGGAATGGATGAAGGCTAATGACCGGCGTATCA
>NZ_RZRK01000332.1:0-6420 GCF_003997835.1 Mesorhizobium sp. M7A.F.Ca.CA.004.12.1.1 | reverse complement strand
GCGCGCCGCCGACGCCGTCGTCGTCGCCGAGCCGGAACCCGCTGAATACGTCAAGATCTGCGACGTCTACGGCGCTGGCTACTTCTACATCCCCGGCACCGAAACCTGCCTGCGCATCGGCGGCTATATCCGTTACGACATCGGCGGTGGCGACCTCGGTTCGTTCGATGGTGCAAAAGCCGCGGATCACCAGGATGGTGATGACCACAACACCTGGCTGAAGAATACCCGCTTCACGCTGAAGACCTGGACAGGCCAGGAAACCGAACTCGGCACGTTGAAGACCTACACCGAGACCCGCTTCAACTTTGGCGACGACAACGCTTTCGAGGACGTCAACGCCGCCCATAACCGGGACGTCTCGCTGAACTTCGCCTGGATCCAGCTCGGTGGCCTGCGCGTCGGTAAGGACGAATCGGCCTTCGACACGTTCGTCGGCTACGCCGGCAACGTCATCCAGGATACGCTGGTTCCCTACGGCGATTTCGACACCAACGTCGTCCAGTACTACTTCGATGCCGGCAACGGCTTCTCGGCAGTGGTCTCGCTGGAAGAAGGTAACGCCAATGACACGATTGACAGCTATGTTCCGCATGTCGTCGGCGGCGTGAAGTACACGCAGGGCTGGGGCGCCATCACCGGTGTCGTCGCTTATGACAGCAACTACGAAGAAGTGGCCGGCAAGGTTCGCCTGGATGTGAACGTCTCCAACGAACTCTCGCTGTTCATCATGGGCGGCTACGGCTCGGACGATAACCTCAACGACAACCTCGGCAATCATGTCGACGCCAACGGTCGCGGCTTCTACAAGATGTGGGGTGGCAATTGGGCAGTGTGGGGCGGTGGCACCTACAAGTTCAACGAAAAAACCTCGTTCAACGCCCAGGTGTCCGCTGACGACTGGAAGAACGTCGGTGTTGCCGCGAACATCGCTTATGACGTTGTTCCGGGCTTCACCGTCACGGCCGAAGTCGACTACCTCCATGCAGGCCGATTTGGCGATGTCAACTATGTTAACCCATCGTTCACCCCGGCCGATAAGAAGAACAGCATCGGCGGCCTCCTCCGCTTCCAGCGCTCGTTCTAATATATTTCGACTTGTCGAAATCGAAACCCGGCGGGTAACCGCCGGGTTTTTCGCGCCGGATTTTCAGGGGCCTCGGCAAATGCAACTGTGCTGCCCCGCGGCCGAGCCTTGCACTTCTTGAAGGGTTTGCGGCCAACAGTAGCCAGCCGCCGAGGCGGAGCCCTGACAGCTTCGGCAACCAGGCTATTTGCCAGTCCGGCAACGCCTGAGATTTCGCGCCAAGCGCTTCGAGCGCCGACCAGCAGAAAATAATCGGCCAACCGGCGATTGCATTTGGGATCGTCGGGTGCGGAATCACGCGCATCCCTGCGCTTCTTCAGCTCAGCAGTGCCAACCAAATCGAGGTGACGTGCATGAGAGGCACGTCAGCCCCGTTTGAATTACGTCTCCGCCAAGTCGCCCAAAGCATCGATTAGCGGCTGGATCTCGCCTTCATAATTCTTCCAGCGCTTGACAGACGATTTGTAGATGGGTTGGCGAACCTGCCAGCGGCTGGGCGTGTTGACCGAACCATCCCTGTCGAAAAAACGCAGGCAGGCGTCATCCCAGGGCAGCCCAAGGTAATCTATGAGGCGGCGTGACTGCGCCTCCTGATCCTCGACGAGCGTTTCGTAGCGGTTTTCGAAGATCAGGCCCGGGAAAACCTCGTTCCAATGCTGCATCAGACGGTCATATTCGCGATAGTACAGACCGAGTGTCTTCAGGTCGGTGTTGTAACTGTGCCCCTCGCCGAATTTCAAGACATAGCAAGAGACGCAATTGTCGATCGCGTCACGGCGGCAATGGATGATCTTTGCGTTGGGGAAGAGAAGGCCAATCAAACCGATCAGTTCAAAATTATGCGGCATCTTATCGACGATCCTAAGTGCCGCGGGCGCCCGCTCCTTCAGATAGGACAAATGCTCCTCGGCCAATGTTCGGGACAAGCCTTTTGTGATCGACGCGACCGCCGAGTCCAAATCTCCGGCTGACGACCTTCTGAGTTCAATCGCATTCGCCACCCGCCTAAGCTTCATTAGTTCGCCCGCGCCGTGTACATCAGGATGACTGGCGCAGATCTGTTCCGTAAGAGTTGTGCCTGAGCGAGGCATGCCGACCACGAACACGGGAATTTCCGAAGGATTTCCGTAATCGGCCTTGGCAGCCAGCATCTCAGGCGTGAAGGTCGCAATCAGTGAGTCTATCCAGCGACGGTATTGGTCGATATCGAAGTTGCGGCCTGATGCCTGTTTCGACTTGTTGAAATGGTCGAATGCATCCTTATAGCGTTTGAGATCATTCAGCACCTTGCCGGCCGCCAGATGAAGGTTCTCGGCACCATCCGGTTCAAGCTTCGGATTTCCAAGTTCGCCAAGAATGGCTTTGAGCTCCTTAGGCTCTTCGGTGAATTTTTGTGTCTGCACGAGGTCATTGTACGCCGCCGGCACCTTGATACGACGTTCGATTGCCTCCTGAAGATAGGCGGCAGCTTCAACCATCCGTCCCACGCTGGTGAGCGCGCGAGCCAGTCCGATCCGCACCTTTGGATGATCCCGGTTTATTTTTAGTGCCTTCTCATAAAGCGGCAAAGCCATCTCAGGTTTGTCAAAGTCGATATAAGCGTCCCCCAATGCACAAAGTGCTTCGATAAGATCTGGCTGCAACTCCAAGGCGTATTGCATATGTCTGATTGCTGGCGAATATTCGCTGACCTTCACATAGGCCGAAGCCAGCCCAAGGTGGTAGTAAGGGTTTTTTGGCTCCTCGCCGACCGCGCGTGCGAAATATCGCAAGGCCGCCTCATCGTCGTAGCCCAGGCACACGGTCCCCAAGATATACAGGGCAAGTGGATGGTTGGGCGTACGCGCCAGAACTTGCAGGCATAAGTCCTGAGCTTCGCCGAGCCGTTTGACTTGCTGAAACTGATATGCCTGCTGCAGCAACGCCTCGTCGGCCTGCGCACGCGAAAGCGAATTCGCTTTCGGAAGATTCGGTTGCGGGAATTTGGGTTTCGGTCCGGTTTGGACCTTCAGGTGCTTGGACCAGGCAGGCGGCAGACGATTGTTCATTGCGTCTCGCTAGCAAAAAGATACGCAGGAATCCAGCGTTACGATTGCGGACCGCCGGGTGCTTGCACGGCCAAGTCGGCCACGCTAGCAAGAAGGCCCTTTTTCAAGCGAGCTTCCGCCATGCACCAGCGCCCTCCCCTCATGCCGCTCATCGCAGCGCTTCCTTCGACGGTGCCGTTTGTCGGCCCCGAAGCGCAGGAGCGCGAGCGTGGCCGCGCTTTCCGCGCCCGCATCGGCGCCAATGAGAGCAGCTTTGGTCCCTCGCCGCGCGTCACCGCCCGGATGGCCGAGATCGCCGGCGACATGTGGATGTATTGCGATCCCGACAATCACGATCTGAAGGTGGCGGTCGCCGCGCATCACGGCGTAGAGGCCGAGAACGTCGTTGTCGGCGAAGGCATAGATGGCCTGCTCAGCCTGGTGGCACGCATGTATGTCGCGCCTGGTGACGCGGTGGTTACCTCGCTCGGCGCTTACCCGACCTTCAACTTCCACATTGCCGGTGTCGGCGGGCGGCTGGTGACAGTCCCTTACGAGAACGACCGGGAAAGCCTGGATGGCCTGCTGGCGGCGGTGCGTAGGGACAAGGCCCCGCTGGTCTATCTCTCCAACCCCGACAATCCAATGGGTAGCTGGTGGGAGGCGAGCGAGATCATCCGCTTCATCGAGGCGCTGCCGCAAACCACCATGCTGGTGCTCGACGAGGCCTATGGCGAACTCGGGCCGGCCTCGGCGATGCCGCCGATCGATATCTCCAGGCCAAACGTCATCCGCATGCGCACCTTCTCGAAGGCGTACGGGCTGGCGGGCATACGCTGCGGCTATGCGATCGCCGAGGCCCAGGTGATCCGCGACTTCGAGAAGATCCGCAACCATTATGGCGTCAGCCGCATGGCGCAGATCGCCGGCGTCGAGGCGCTCGCCGATCAGGACTATCTGCAAAGCGTGGTGGCGCGGGTCGCGGCCGGCCGCCGACGCATCGCAGGCATTGCCGAGGCAAATGGCCTGAAGCCGCTGGCGTCGGCGACCAACTTCGTCACCATCGATTGCGGCGGCGATAGCGCTTTCGCGCTGAAAGTTCTGCAAGGTCTGCTGTCACGCGACGTCTTCATCCGCAAGCCGATGGTGCCACGGCTCGACCGCTGCATCCGCATCAGCGTCGGTCTCGATCACGAGCTCGACATTCTTGCCGAGGAGTTGCCTGGCGCGCTGGCAACAGCGCGGGGAAATTAGGTTCCGTCTGCAAGCAAACCAGCTGCAAAGCAGCCTACAAATCCATTTCCCAGGTCTGGCCGGTCAGATCCTTGCCGAAGCTGTGGTGGTGCTCCTGCGAGACCAACCTGAAGCCGGCGCGTTCGTAAATTGCGCGCGCCGCGACGAGGATGTCGTTGGTCCACAGCACCAGCTTGGCGTAGCCGCAAGCCCGGGCCTGGTTCACGCATTCCGCGACCAGTCGTTTGCCGATGCCGAGGCCGCGCGCCGACGACTCGACATGCAGCATTCTCAGCTTGGCCACTTCGTCGTCCTGATGAACCAGGAACACCGCGCCGACCGGCTCACCACCGCGCTCTGCGATCCAGCAGAAATCGCGGCCGGGCACGAAATTGCGAATGAAATCGGCGCCGATCTCGGCGAGCATGGCCTCGAACTCGATCGTCCAGCCATATTCCTCGGCATAAAGTTGGGCCTGGCGCTGCACGACCCAGCCGACATCGCCGACGCGATGCGGCCGCAACGTCACCTCGCTGCTGTCACGGGTGCGATCGCCCAGCAATTCCCCCGCCTTGCGCAAGGCGCTGCGCAGTTCATGCAACCTGTCGTCGGGGACGCTTTCGATCAGCCGCGCCGTGTCCCGATCGGCCGCCGCCTGCAGTCTGGCAAGCGCTGCCTCGCCTCGTGAGGTCAGCGAGAGCACCCTTCGGCGCCGGTCAGCCGGGTCCGTTCTGGCCTCGGTCAGCCCCTGGCCCGCAAACTTGCGCAGGATCCGCGTCAGATAGGCGGCATCGACACGCAACTGTCTTGATATTTCGGAGGCCGCCGGGCCATTCTCCAGCCGAAAAGCACCAGCCAGGAAACCTCGCTCCCCGGCGATTTCGGCGGAAGCCGGGTTGCTGCGGTGACCCAGTTCGAACAGCACGCGCGCCTCGGTCAAAGTGAATGCACTTTGTGTCAGCGTCTCGTCGAGAAGGCCGACGGTGCGCGTGTAGAAGCGATTGAAGCGCCTGACATCGGCCACCAATGCGTTGCGTTCGTCCAACATCCGCAGCCATTCCTAAGGCAGCCGTATTTTCCAAAATTAGTGGACGGAGTCAATTAAATTTTGAGCCAGAGAGGCCAGCCATTGCGCTCGCGCGCAGTTCCCAGGTTGCATTCCTCACGCCACGCGCCAGATTCAAAACGAGACAGGCTTGGAGAGATTCATGGCTGATCGTCGCAGGGAAGTGCTGACGCGGGTCTACGGCAATGTGCAAGGCGTCGGCTTCAGGGCCTGGGCTCGGGATCAGGCCACGAGCCTTGGCCTTGCGGGCTGGGTCCGCAATGAGGCGGATGGGTCTGTAACGGCCCAGATCGCTGGGCTCGATGAGGCGGTCTCGAAAATGATCGAGCGCCTCTGGAAAGGGCCGGCCGGGGCTTCGGTCTCCAGGGTCGACGTCGAGGACTTGGCAACACAACACCTTCTTGTCGGGTTCAGGATCATTGCCTGAGCGCGCCGCCTTGAATTAATCGAACGTTCGTTTTATTATCACTCCACAGAGGAGCTGACATGGCGCGCACGACCGGATCCGATGGCGAAAAGACCGAAGCGACCATCCGTGGGGCGGCGGTCAACCTCATCGCGCGGTTTGGCTACGAAGCAATGTCGATGCGCCAGCTTGCCGCCGAGGTCGGCGTCCAGGCGGCCGCGCTCTACCGCTATTTTCCAACCAAGGAAGAGCTTCTGTTCACGCTGATGCGCGAGCACATGGAGGGTCTGGCCACAGCATGGGAAGCAGCCCGCCCGGCGGACGCAGATTCGGCGCAACTGCTCTCGGCCTATGTGCGCAATCACATCGCCTTTCATATCGAGCGACGGCACGCCACGCATGTGTCGAACATGGAATTGCGCAGCCTGTCGCCCGAACGGCTGACGCAGATCCTGCGCATGCGCACTGCCTACGAAAAGGAACTGCGCACTATTTTACGCGATGGCGCCGAGACGGGCACCTTCAGCATCGACGACACCGGGCTGACCGCCATGGCACTGATCCAGATGATGACTGGCGTCATCGTCTGGTTTCGGCCGGG
>NZ_RZRK01000331.1:0-6422 GCF_003997835.1 Mesorhizobium sp. M7A.F.Ca.CA.004.12.1.1 | reverse complement strand
GATCGTGCACTTTGCGCAGTTGCTGCTCGCTGAACCAGCGCGCGACTTCACCCCATTCCGGCGGGGTCAGGTCAGTGGCGTCGCGCCCCACCATGCGCGCCAGCCGCGCGATCGAGCCGTCCACGGTCTTTTCCTTGCCGTCGGCGGGAGGGTGCCTGTCGTCGTCCTCGTCGAGCACGCCCAGGATGCGGTGCGCGTCGGCGATCGAGGCGAAATACTCGTTCATCAGCGGCGTTAGCCTGCCATGGACGGGAGCCGACGAGGCTACGCCGAACAGGAATGTCCTGGTAAAGCCGGTATAGACCAATTCGCCGGTTAGAAGCCGTCCGGCATCGGTGTAGCCGTCATTGGCCACGGCGCCGTTCTTGATGGCAATGATATCGGTGGTGGTGGAGCCCATGTCGACGAACAGGGCATCGCCGGCGAGTTTTGCCACCAACAAGGCTGTCGCGTGCCAATTGGCAGAAGCCACATCGGCGCCTAACTGCGCTGCCTGCTCGACCCCGACGAAACCGGATGGTCCGGCATAGACCAGCTTTTTGTCTGTGGGGAAATGGGTGGAAATCTGACCCAGCAGAGCCGCTACGCCGACATCGCGGGACGGAAAGATGTCCGACAGTTCGCCTGTCATGGTGAATGCGTTGAGATCCGCACCCGCGTAGATCGGAGCCGTTTCGTCGAGGGCTGAAGCCAGCTTGTGCAGGCCTTGCCAGAGCGGCGTTGCGATCGTTACCGCCTCGACGATGCGACCGTCTTGTGCGCGGGTCACCTTCAGATGCGCGCCGCCAATGTCGAAACCGGCAATGATGCCCTTTCTTTTTTCCACGCTTCAAGCTTTCATGACGGGGGCAATTGGTCGGTGAAAAAAACGTTGCGTATTATTCCGGTTCTCGACCTGAAAGACGGCGTGGTGGTTCGCGCCCAGCAGGGAAAACGCGATCGCTACAGGCCGATCGTTACGCCGCTCAGCCGAAGCCCTGATGTCGTCGCGGTCGCTGAAGGACTGCGTGGGCTTTATCCTTTTTCGACCTTCTACATCGCAGATCTGGACGCTATCGAAGGCGGAGCGCCAAACAGCGACGCACTCGCCCGGCTGAGGACGATGGCGGAGCCGCCGGAACTTTGGGTCGATGCCGGCGTGGCCGACGAGAAGACACTTTTGGCGGCGCTTGCCGAACGCTCGCTGTCTCCTGTTCTGGGCTCTGAATCGCAGCGGGACGACATGTTGCTGCGGCGTTTTCGCGATCATCCCGATCTCATCCTGTCCCTTGATTTCGTCGGCGATAGTTTTTGCGGACCGCGTTCTCTTCTCGATGAGCCCGAGCTTTGGCCGCAAAAGGTGATTGTCATGACGCTGGCCAAGGTCGGTGCGGCCGCCGGTCCTGACTTCGGGCGGTTGCAGGAGGTCAAGGCCAAGGCCGGAAATCGCGCCGTCATCGCGGCCGGCGGCGTCCGAGATGAGGCCGACATCAGCGCCTTGTCCGCGATGGGTGTCGCCGCGGCGCTGGTCGCAACCTCATTGCACAACGCTACGCTCACACCCGGCCGCCTCGCGTCACTCGGCGCCTGATCATCGTTGCTCGTCGACTCCCGAAGGACGTGCGCCCTTCGGGAGGTGACGTTTCAAAAGCCCAGAACTTTTTTCAGCCGGCGCAACAGACCATCCGTCTCAGAAGAGGGTTTTTCCTGTGCGGGGCTGTCTCTTGTCTAGGCTGCGAACGGATGCTTGACCTTGTCGCGCTGGGCCGTTGCTTCGGCGGCGGTCGGGGTTCCTGCAACGGCGCGCTGGATAGCTTCCTTTGTCGCCTCGTAATTGTATTTCTGGATCTTGGCGTCGTCCGCCGCGTCCCAATGGATGAACACCCCGACGCAGATGAACACGTCGTCCGCTTCGTTGGCCGGAATGGTCCCGTCCGCAACGCTGTCCTGCACGGCCTTTGCCACGGCGTGCTGCGCCGGGCCGAACATCTGGACCGCCTGCTTGGCGCCCTTGATCGTGACCTTGTTGAACATCACGGTGTTGGGTTTGCATTGAAGATTGGGCGCGATCACCGCCAAAAGCGAAGTAAAGCCGTCCTTGTTGTTGGTAAGCGCGTTGCAGAATGCCGTTTCGACCGCGCTCCCCCGCGGGCCGATGAGCAGGTCGACATGCGCGACTTCGTTGCCGTCTCCCACCAGCGATTCACCGACCATAACCTTTGAGATTTTTGCCATGCCAATTTCCTCCAAGACACAATTATGATGTCCACGGACGCTGCAACCGAGCAGGCGCTCGATGGACAGCTATCCTTGTTGGCAGCGTCCGGATTTGCCCGGACCGGTTGGCTAGATAGCCGCGGAAGCACAGCTTCCGCTTTTGGAAGTCAAGCACCAACGCCGCGATTATGCAAGGTGAGGGCGAGGGTGTGGACTAAAAGAGTAGCCACGGTGAGGTCGGCCGAGGTGCCGGGATTGATGTTGTCGGCCTTCAGCCGGCGGTCGAACTCCATGAGCAGGCGAATGCGCGACGGCTCGTCGCCCTCGGCATGGAGCGCCGCCTGAACGGCAACGGCTTCCTGCCGCGCTTGATTTGCGACGTCAACGCCGTGCTTGCGCATCACATGGCTGTCGGGGAAGCCGGCGAGAAACGCCATGTAGACGAATACCGTCGGCCACATGCCCGTTTCTTCGCGTGCCAACGCTCCATCCAGCGTGGCGAGCCCGACCCCGAACACGTCGCCGAAACAGCTGCCGTACTGGCGGGCGATCATGTCGCGGTCGGCGGCCTCCCGCATCGCGTCCAGCAAATGAACCTTCGGCTCCTGCCGCACATCGTTGGCGGCTTCTCCGAGGCCGCCTGGCGCGGCCGTGACAATCGCCTCGAATACCGCCTTGGTATCCTGCACGCTCAAAGCCCGAAGCAGCAAGTCGAGATTGTCCTGCAGTCTGTCACCGCCCATTTCGGCGGCGCATATCAGTGGCCCTGCCAGAAGGATGATTCCGAGATTGGTATTGGTTGCGACCGCCAGTCGGGTCGCGCGCACGGCCTCCAGCATGCGCTGTCCGACCGGCAGACGAGGATCGGTCAGCGGCCCGGAAGAAACCTCCGCACTCATCATGAACTGGGCGGCGGACATGCCGTGTCCGTCGGCGAACAGATGGACGTTGCCCGGTTTGAGGGCTTCGATCTCCATCCTGCAGGCATCCTTGTAACTGGCCCGGAGGCGTTCGCGCGAAACCGCCATCCTACTGGCCCTCACGAATTCGCAGGCGCGGTAAAACGATAGGGCCGCGGCGCGGCGGCCGCTTCGGCACGGTCGGCCAGGAGCTTCAGCAAGGCATCGGCGATTGCCTCGGCGATATTCACGGCGACCACCGATTGCAATCCCGACCAGGCGGGCATGCTGTTCACTTCGAGTATGAACAGATTGCCGTCGTCATCCCGCACGATGTCCACGCCGGCAAAATCCGCGCCGACCGCGGCTGACGCGGCGACAGCCAGCGAGGCCAGTTCCGCCTTGCCATATTGGGAAACCTGTTCCGGCACGCCGCCCCGGTTGACGTTCGTGATCCAGTCGTCGCTGATGCGGCTCATCATCGCCACGGTCTCGCCGGCGCAGACAAAGACGCGAAAATCCCGGAAAGGCGGACCGGCACGCGACACATATTGCTGGAGGTAATAGACGCTGTTCACCTCTTCTGCGGCCGGCAGGTCCGACAGCGTGCGGATCAGCTTTATCCCGCGGCCTTGCGCTCCGAACAAGGGTTTCAGCACCAGCGGTCCCCGCGGAAGCTCTTGCGCCGCGATCTCCTCGGCGACGGCAAGTCCTTCCACGGCAAAGGTGCGTGGCGTAGGCAGGCCGGCATTTTTCAAGAGGAATGTCGTCATCGACTTGTCGACGCAGCGCTCGATCGCCTGCGCGGAATTCCACACGGGAACCGACAGTCTGCTTAACGCGTGCAGCATGCCGAGGCGCCGGGTAATCGCTTCGAACGATCCGGCGGCGATGGAACGAACGAGCACGGCGTCGGGCAGCGTGCCGCCGAAGCCGGGGATCGAAAGTCCGCTCGGGCTGCTGGTGTCGAATGCGATCGCTGCCAGCGGCACGGCTGCAACGGCGGCGCCTCTCCGACCAAGTCCTGCCGCCAGGCCGTTCGAACCAGTGTCCACTTTGTCGCTGACGATCAGGATGCGAGGGATCATGTGGCGCCTCGGGTGCGGGAACCTAAGAGGCGTGAGCGATTCCGCGCCCCAATGGCCGCGTCCGCGACGGGGCTGCACGAAATGCAGTCGTCGGGCAGGCGAATGACGGACGAATCCCTTGGCACCGCCATGCTCTAGCCGAGACTTCGTTCGAGCATTTTCAGATCACGCCGACCGGCGCGAAACGTATCGCCGGTTTCGATCGCTGTCACGATCACTTCGGCCGGGCTGAACAGCAGCGGGTCGATGGCATAGAAATCGCCCTTGAACCGCGCGAAGATCTCGGCGAAGGGTTGGCCGTAGTCCCGTGAGGCGCTGCTGGGAAGTTTTTCCGCGAGTTTGCCAGCCTCTTTCGCCGATCCTTTCACGAAGAGCTGGACGCTGCCGCCATAGATGATGGCATCGTTGGTTCGGCCCATGGCGGTCAGGAAATCCGGATGGGGGGCGGGGATCGGAGCCGTTCCGATGCCGTCGACAACGTTCTCCAGCGGGAATTTGAGATCGTTGATCTTGTGCAGGGCAACCTCGAGCGCGCGCGCAACGATCTGCACGCTGCCGGCAAGACTTTGTGTCGGCGCATAGAGGAAGGTGAGCTTTTCCATCGCCAGTCCAGTTGCCTTGCCCACTTTCTCAACGATCGCGCGGGGAGGCGGTTCGGCCGTCTCAAGGATAAGCACCGCGGACGATGCGATGTCGCGATAGGAAAGTGTTTCGAACAGCGGTTCGACCCGGGCGAGGGCGCGCGCCGGCCCAGATCCCATCGCGAAATAGTCCTGGCCAGACAGGTTCCAGCCCGCATACTGGCTGCCCAGGCAGGCTAGCACCGGCTGCGAAGATCGCGCTTCGACAGTGAACGGCCATTGCTGTGACGCGCGATCCATGAACACAGAAACGCTGCCGAGACCGCCCATCGCGGCCTCAGCCATGCGCAGCCCGGCTTCGACGCTGCCTACGGTCTTGGCGCCGGCATCGATCAGGCGCTCGCCCAATGGCCCCCTGGAAACGACGATGCGCAGGCGTTCGGCGTCGCCGATCATGCCGTCAACGATGCGCTGTGCATTGTCGTTCAGGAATGCCGAACCGTCTTTCATGTCCGGTCTCCTTCCCATTGGAGTTGCAATTGACTGGCTTGTCCCTTGATGAGTCGCTTGGTCGATTGGGCGCTCGGCCCGCGCGCGAAGACCGTGCAGACAGGGTCGCCGGCAATCAGACGGGTGCCAGCCGACTGCTGGTCCGCTGTCCATTCAGGCCAGGCGATCGACGGAAAGTGAGTGATTGGCGTCGCGGCGTAAGTCACCATCGACGCCATCGAATCGACGAAGCGCGGCAAGCGGAAGACCTGACCCGTCGCGGCGCGCAGATGCGCTTCGATCAATGGCGCGTCGACATCGTCGAAAATGTCGAGGGTGGCGCCTGGCCTCGGATTGATCTCGATGAACTTGTAGCCGTCCGGCCCGCGGATAAGATCGGCGCTGCACAATCCAACCAGGCCGGCGCGCCGCGTCAGACTTGAGAGCCAACCGCCGATCACCCCCGCCTGTCTGCGATCGAAGCGTCTCAACCGCACGGCGCCGCCATAGCGATAGGGCGCTGTCGGGGAGGGGGACGTCCATTGTTGGCTGAAGCCCACGACGTGCGCGGTTTGCCCGTTGCCGACGAACAGGGCCGAGATGCTGCGTCCGGCAACGAAGCGCTGGAAATAGCGGCCGGCGATCGGGCTTTCTCCGGCTGCTCGTCTGACGTGCCCGCCGCCGGCGCCGCCCGCGGTCTTGACCACCCAGTTCTCCCGATCAGGCGGCTGGTCCCATCGCGATTGCGGATGCGGGATGCCAAGTTCGGCGCAATCATCGGCCAGCAACTGCGGATCCTTGATCCTGCGGATTGCGGCGCCGCCATTGCCTGCGAGCGGAAAGTGTCGCGCGATCTCGTCCACGGTCTCAGGCATCCGCTCAAACCCTGAGCCCAGGATAATGGCGACCGGCAGGTCGTCGCCAGCCAATCGCCGAAGCGTGTCGACGATGCGCTCGCCGTCGATGCCCCTCTGCAGGTCGCCCGGCAGCATCGTCGCACGTTCGGCGAGCGCGACGGTGTCCGTATCGCAAAAGAAATCGGCAACCAGCGGACGATAGCCGGCGCGACGCGCGGCGGCGGCCAGCGCCCGGCCTGAAATTGCCGCGATCAAAAGAGATCCGGCGTTACTTGGCAATCTCGCGTGCAAGGGAAAACGCTTCCTGAAAAT
>NZ_RZRK01000330.1:0-6442 GCF_003997835.1 Mesorhizobium sp. M7A.F.Ca.CA.004.12.1.1 | reverse complement strand
GTGCTCGATGCCTTCGGCGTCGATGCGTGCCGTCTCGGCGCTGACACCAAGCGAGCGCAAAAAGGCTTCCACCGTCTGATGGCGGATGCGGCTTTGCTCCGCGACCTTGCGGCCGGCATCGGTCAGGAACACGCCGCGATAGGGCTTTCTCGACACCAGGCCGTCGGCGCACAGCCTGGTCAGCATCTTGGCCACTGTCGGCTGGGCGACGCCCAGGCGTGCGGCGATGTCCACCTGGCGCGCCTCGTTGCCGTCTTCGATCAGGTCGGCGATCAGCTCGACATAATCCTCGACCAGCGCGCTGCGGCGCGCTTCGCGCTGCTGCCGGAAGCCCTCCGAATGAATTTCGGCGTCGAGCAGCGGCTCGCGCGGGACCGGTCTGTTCTTCAGCGCCAATACGCGCTCCTCCCAGGACTATTTGCCATCCATGCTTTCATAGCACGGGCTCTGATTCTTCAGGCCGTTTATTTGCATTCCGCAACAGGTGCAACCGGACTTCCGATTGCGAGTTCGCCCGATACCGCCAGCAGAATAAAAAGCACCGACAATGAAATATAGCATATTGCA
The DNA here is from genome assembly GCF_003997835.1 of Mesorhizobium sp. M7A.F.Ca.CA.004.12.1.1. Lineage (NCBI taxonomy): Bacteria > Pseudomonadati > Pseudomonadota > Alphaproteobacteria > Hyphomicrobiales > Phyllobacteriaceae > Mesorhizobium > Mesorhizobium sp. M7A.F.Ca.CA.004.12.1.1. Next base: position 5,875 of record NZ_RZRK01000330.1, on the reverse strand, counting down.
TAATGTTGAGCCATGGCATAGCTTAAGGGAACATCGCCCAGTCTCCCGGAAAGCCCTCCCCCATGTCCGAAGTCGAAGCCACAGCCTCCCGTTCCTCATGGCGGTTCGCCAGGCCCGACGAGGACGAGGAGCCCAGCCTGCGCGAGGTCAACGCGTCGATCGCCGTTCCGAGTTCGGGGGTCTGGTTCCGCCGCCTGTTCGCCTTCATGGGTCCCGGCTACATGGTCTCGGTCGGCTATATGGATCCGGGCAACTGGGCGACCGACCTCGCCGGCGGCGCGCAGTTCGGCTACACGCTGCTGTTCATCATCATGCTGTCCAACCTGATGGCGATCCTTTTGCAGGCGCTGGCGGCACGACTCGGCATCGCCACCGGCCGCGACCTCGCCCAGGCCTGCCGCGCCTACTATCCCCGTCCGGTCAACTTCGTGCTGTGGATTGCCTGCGAACTGGCCATCATCGCCTGCGACCTGGCCGAAGTCATCGGCACCGCGATCGCGCTGCAACTTCTGTTCGGCATTCCGCTTATCGGCGGCGCCATGCTGACGGCGCTCGACGCCTTCCTCGTGCTGCTGCTGATGAACAAGGGCTTCCGCTATCTCGAAGCTTTCGTCGTCGCGCTGCTGATCATCATCTTCAGCTGCTTCGCCATCCAGATCTTCGTCGCCGCCCCGCCGGCAGGCTCGATCCTGCATGCCATGTTCGTGCCATCGTCGCAGATCGTTACCAACCCGGAGATGCTCTACATCGCCATCGGCATCATCGGCGCCACCGTCATGCCGCACAATCTCTATCTGCACTCCTCGATCGTGCAGACCCGCGCCTATGAACGCACCGAAAAGGGCAAGCGCGACGCCATCAAATGGGCAACGACGGACTCGACCATCGCCCTGATGCTGGCTTTGTTCGTCAATGCCGCCATCCTGATCGTGTCGGCGGTCGCCTTCCACAACACCGGCCATCAGGATGTTGCCGAGATCGGCCAGGCTTTCGAGCTGTTGTCGCCGCTGCTCGGCCTTGGCATCGCCTCGATCCTGTTCGCGGTGGCGCTGCTGGCTTCCGGCCTGAACTCGACGGTGACCGCAACGCTTGCCGGCCAGATCGTCATGGAGGGTTTCCTGCGCCTGCGCATCCCCAACTGGGCACGCCGGCTCTTGACGCGCGGCCTCGCCATCATCCCGGTGGTGGTCGTCACCGCGCTCTATGGCGAAAAGGGCACCGGCCAGTTGCTGGTGTTCAGCCAGGTGATCCTGTCGATGCAGTTGCCCTTCGCGGTCGTCCCGCTGGTGCAGTTCGTCTCCGACAAGAAGAAGATGGGCAATCTCGCCATTCCGCGCGGCGTCGCCGCCCTTGCCTGGGTAGTCGCCGCGGTCATCCTGGGGCTCAACTTCAAGCTGCTCTACGACACCATGTTCGGCATCGGCTAAGCTCCGCTTCGAAAATCGACTACCGTGCGCCAAGGGTAGTCTCGCGACAAATCGGCAATCCGCGCTATGTTGTCCCGCAGCATGGCCCGGATCGAAGACATCAGGAAATTCTACGCGCGGCTGCTGGTCGCCCATGCCGGCTCGCCCGACCCACGCCTGGAAGCGGCTTTCACCGAGGTGCCGCGCGAGGCGTTTCTCGGTCCCGGGCCGTGGACGGTCATCGCCGGCAACGGCAAGGTCACGACGCCGAGCGCCGACCCGGCCCATGTCTACCAGAACGTGCTGGTGACGCTCGACGACGACAAGGGCATCAACAATGGCGAGCCCTTCCTGCATGCCATGTGGATCGGAAAGCTTGCGCCTAAACCTGGCGAGGCCGTCACTCATATCGGCGCCGGCACCGGCTACTACACCGCCGTGCTGGCCAAGCTGGTTTTACCAGGCGGCACCGTCACCGGCTTCGAACTCGACGAAAAGCTGGCCGATCTGGCGCGCAAAAATCTCGAAGCATATGGCAATGCAACGGTCGTCCATGGCGATGCGGTGACGACGCCCCTGCCGCCATCCGACATCATCTACGTCAATGCTGGCGTCGCAGCGCCACCAGCAGGGTGGCTGAAGGCGCTGCGGCCCGGCGGCCGCATGATCTTCCCCTGGCGCCCGGCCGAGCGCGTCCCGCTGGCGGTGATGGTGATCCGCACCGAAAAAGGCTTCGCCTGCGATCCGTTCATGCGATCGTGGTTCATTCCCTGCGTCGGCGCCTCGCTCGCAGACTCAGCGTCGAGGATCCCGACGCGCGAGCAGGCCGCGCGCAGCCGCTCGATCTGGCTGGTGCAGGACAGGGCGCCGGACGACACCGCCACCGCCATATCGGGCGATGTCTGGTTCTCGTCGGAAGATCTCCACCCCGGGCCTCGCAAATGATGGTGGTTCGCCAAAATTTATATGTCGGACTGGTGGCTCGTCGCCCGTCCTTGGGCTGAAGTCCGGCCACGACGGCGTGGACCGAAGAACGGGAGCACTGGAATGAGAAAGATCATCTCGGCGACATTCGTCAGCCTCGACGGCGTCATGCAGGCGCCCGGCGGCCCGCAAGAGGATCCGGTCGGCGGCTTCAAGTTCGGCGGCTGGACCTTCCATTACTTTGACGAGGCGGGGGGCGCGGCGATGGATGAACTGTTCTCCAAGCCTTTCGCCCTGCTGCTCGGCCGCAGAACCTACGACATCTTCGCCGCCTACTGGCCGTATCAGAAGGATCCGATCGCGGATGCCTTCAACCCCGCGACCAAATATGTGGCGACGCATCGGCCTGACACCCTCACCTGGCAGAACACGCAAGCGCTCGGACCCGATATCGTCGCGACGTTGCGCCGCCTCAAGCAGGAGGATGGCCCTGACCTGCTCATCCAGGGATCTGGCGATCTGATCCAGACCTTGCTCGCCAACGGGCTGATCGACGAAATTCGGCTGATGATCTTCCCGCTGTTGCTGGGCAAGGGCAAGCGGCTGTTCGGCGACAGCGCGATGCCGGCCGCCTTCAAGCTCATCAAGTCGCAGGCAACCAGCACCGGCGTCATCATGGCGACCTACGAACGATCAGGCGAGATCAAGGTCGGCTCGTTTGTCACAGGGGAGCCATCCGAGGCCGAGCTCGAACGGCGCAAGAACTGGAAGTAGCAGGACCTGGGTTCCTCGCCCCACGATGAAAGATCGACCCCCACTCCGTCTCGGCTTCGCCGAGCCACCTCTCCCCCGATCGACGGGGTAGAGGAAAGGCGCGAGCTTTAGAAAGGTTGGCTCCCTTCCTCTCCCTCCGGAGGGGGGAGAGGTGGCGCTGCGAAGCAGCGACGGAGTGGGGGAAGCCGCTCGTCAATCGCGCCGCCGCCGCAAGACAGACATACCCGACCAGCAAGAAAACTGTCACCCATGCTATCGGTCCATTCTGTTACCTATCTATCCGGTTCGGACAACTCGACACCTCTCCCCCGATCGACGGGGGAGAGGAACCCAAGTTCTGCCTGGCTCAAGCAGCCACCGGCCGCCGCGCCAGCCCGTCGCGGATATGCCGCGCGAATTCCTGCGCCGCCGGCCCGACACCGTGCCTCGGCAGATGCAGGTTGATGGCAAAATTCGGCAGCGGCGGCAGGCCGGACTCCGATGGCAGTATGTCCAGATCGGCCGGCACGGTGGAGGCCAGCCAGGTGGTGACGGCAAGGTCCGACCGCACCGTCGCCGTCGTCGCGTCGATGTTGCCGTTTTCGAACACGGTGCGCCACTCCAGCCCATGCTCACCGAGCGCCGCCAGCACCGCCGGACGGAAGGCGCAGGTATCGGCGACGATCGAGACCGGCAGCGGCCGCTTGGCGCGGGCAATGCCGCCCTTGGCACCGACCCAGACCAGCCGGTCGATGGCAAGGCACTCACCGGCCGACGGGCCGACGCGTTCCTCGATCACCGCAAGGTCGATGGTCCCGGCCGCAAGGGCAGCCGTCAGTTCCGGCGACGAGGCGCAGACCAGCGATATCTCGATCTGCGGATAGGTCTCGGCATAGGTCTTCAGCACCGGCGCCAGCAAGGTGCCGACAAGGTCGTAGGGCACGCCGAGCCGCACCTGGCCGGCCACCAAAGTCCCAGCCATCTCGGCCCAGATCTCGTCATTCAAGGCCAGCAACCGCTTGCCCCTGCCGAACAGCTGTTCACCGGCGCGCGTCAGCCGCAAGCCGCGCCGGTCGCGCGTAAACAGGCTGGAGCCGAGCGCCTCCTCCAGCCGCTTGACCTGCTGGCTGACAGCACCCTGCGTCAGGTGCAGCGCATTGGCCGCCGCCGTCATGCTGGCCTTGTCGGCGACGGTGATGAAGGTGCGGATCAGCGCCATGTCGAGATTTCGGATCATGGGTGGCATTATCTATCCTAATGCTGACCATAGCAAACATTGCATTTACTGAAGTTCGCACGCAGCTACGATCGCAGCCCTCTGACAGAGGACGCCGCATGCTCGAGCCCATTCTCCCGCTCATCCTTTTTGCCATCGTCGCCACCACCACGCCCGGCATCGCCACGACCCTGTCTACGGCGTCCGGCGCGCAGTTCGGCTTTCGCCGTTCCGTGCCCCTGCTGGTCGGCAGCGCCGCCGGCCTCGCCACCGTCACGGGTGCCGCTGCCGCCGGGCTTGCCGGTCTGCTGCTTGCCGTGCCTTCGCTGCAACTGGCCATGAAGGTCGTCGGCTCGCTCTATCTCCTCTGGCTGGCGATCAAGATCGGCCGCAGCGGACCGCCCAATCTGGATGTGAGCATGGCCAGGCCGAACAGCTTTCTGGGCGGCGCCGGCATTCAATGGATGAACCCGAAAGGCTGGGCGATGGGACTAGGCGCCGCGGCTTCGTTCGCGGCATTGGCCAGCGGACCGGTGCAACTTGCGCTGCTGCTCGGCGCCACCTTCGGCCTCGCGGCCGCCGCCTCGCTTTCACTGTGGTGCGTGGCCGGCATGGTGCTGGCGCGGCTGCTCAAGACCGAATGGCAATGGCGCGCGCTCAACATCGTGCTGGCACTGGTGCTGGCCGCCTCGATCATTCCGATGTGGCGGACGGTGTAGGGACGCGGCGGCCTTGCAGAACCTGGGGCTTGCCCCAACAAAGCTCTTATGCGGCGCTGGTCGACCCCCACTCCGTCTCGGCTTCGCCGAGCCACCTCTCCCCCGATCGACGGGGTAGAGGAAAGGCGCCAGGCTTTTTGCCGTCAACGCTCGTCCAGCAAAGCTCCCTTCCTTTCCCTCCGGAGGGGGGAAAGGTGGCGCTGCGAAGCAGCGACGGATTGGGGGAACCACGTGGCAATCAAGCCTCACACCGATCAGTCACGCCAGTCACAGAAGATGTGTGCATAGCGTAGCGACAGAGCGGGGGACAGAGGTGGCCCTCAAGCCGCGTAGCGGGCTGCCGGCTTGTCGGCGTGCAGGCTGCCGTAGAAGGCCTGCCGGGCACCGAGGAAAATGTCCAGTTTGGCTGGCTCGGCGAGCGCCGGCACGGTGACGGCTTCACCCCTGGCAAGGCCGACAAGGGCCGCATCGACCATATCGTCGGCGCTCATGATGATTTCCTTCGGAAGCTGGTCGATATCGCTGCCAGCAAGCTCCCAGAAATCCGTCCGTGTCGCGCCCGGCAGCACCACCTGCACCTTCACCTCCGTACCCTCGACCTCGCGGTGCAGAGCCTCGGTGAAGTTGACGACATAGGCCTTGGTACCGCTGTAGATGCCGCCGAACGAGGTCTCATAGGCGAGCACCGAGGCGATGTTGACGACCGCACCTCGGTTGCGCGCCAAAAACCCCGGCAGCACGGCACGGGTCAGCCGCGTCAGGGCGATGACATTGACCTTGATCATGCGTTCGGCAGCGTCCGCATCGGCGGTTTCCACCACGGACTGGCCGCCAAGGCCGGCCTTGTTGACCAGCCG
>NZ_RZRK01000032.1:0-16481 GCF_003997835.1 Mesorhizobium sp. M7A.F.Ca.CA.004.12.1.1 | reverse complement strand
CGGTTGTCGCCGTATATCTCGTGGCGGTCACCGCAATCGGGCTGTTCTTCGCCCGCTCGATCAAGACCGAGGAAGACTACATCGTCGCCGGCCGGCGCATGGGGCCGCTGTGGCTGACCATTTCGGCCTTCGCCTCGTGGACCGGGCTTGCCGGCCTGTTCGGCACGCCTGAAATGGTGGTCCGCTACGGCATTTCGGGCACATGGTGGTGGTTCACCTTCCCGATCGGACTGTTGCTGATGGGCATCTTCCTGGCCAAGATCGTGCGCCAGCGCATGCATGTGACGACGCCCGACATCGTCGCGCAGGACTATCCGGGTTCGGTGCGGGTCGCCGCCTCGCTGGTCACCAGCTGGAATTACCTCGCATGGGCGGCCGCGCAGGTGTTCGGCATCTCGATGGTGTTCACGCTGTTTTCGGGGATGGACCCGACCACCGGCGCCATCGTCGCCTTCCTCGTCGTCATCGTCTATACCATGCTGGGTGGCTTCCTCGCTGTGGTGGCGACCGACGTGCTGCAGGCGGTCATCTTCCTGGTCGTCATCGGCGTGGTGGCGCCGTTGTTCGTCATCTTCGGACCGGGCGTCTCGCATGTTTATGAGGCGACCAGGGACATTCCCGGCTTCTACAATCTGTTCGCCAACGTGCCGCCTGCGACGCTATTCGTGTGGTTCCTGCTGTTGCCCGCCGGCTTCATCGACACGATCGGCTTCCAGCGCGTCTTTTCCGCCAACTCGCCGGAGACGGCGCGCAAGGGCCTGATCAACGGCTTCGTCATCATGGCCGTGTTCGGCGTCATCCTCACCTTCCTCGGCGTCGCAGCCAAGGCGCTGCTGCCGTCCGGCACCAACCCGGTCAACGCCATGCCGGACCTGATGGTGCAGCTTTTGCCGCATGGCATCATCGGCGTGCTGGTGGCCGCCTTCCTGGCGGTGGCGATGTCGACGGCCAGCACGACATTGCTGATCACCGCCACCACCCTGCAGCGCGACGTGATCTCGCGGCTGCGCCCCGACGCCAGCGACAGGGAAAGGCTGTGGACCAGCCGCATCCTGCTGCTCGTGCTCGGCCTGGTGGCGCTGGTGGTGGCGCTCAGCGTGCCCGGCATCGTCACCATCCTGATGCTCGGCTTCTCGGTCTATGTGCCGGGCCTGCTGCTGCCCGTGCTATCGGCCACGTTCGGCTGGCGCATTCCCTCCTGGTCGATGTTGGCGACCATCGTGCTGGGCGCCGGCTCGACCGCCATCCTCGTGCTGATGGGCGAACCCGGCGGCATTCCAGCCTCGCTGGTAGGCTTCTTCCTTTCGGTCGTCCCGTTCGCCGCCGGGCTCGTTACACGGCCGGAGCGGCAGGACGCTTGAGCCAGGAAAGGTCGCAAGAAAGCAAAGAGATAGCGCTCCATCCTGAATCAGTGCGGGATGGGGCATGGATGTGGAGAGACCGATGAAGAAGACCAGCTTCGACAAGCTTTCGAGTGCCGACCAGGCACTTGTCACAGCCGCCGCGCAAGCGCGCGACAAGGCCTACACGCCCTACTCCAACCACAAGGTCGGCTCGGCCGTGCGCACCTCATCTGGCCGGCTGTTCGCCGCCTGCAATGTCGAGATCGTCACCTTGCAGCAATCGGTGCATGCCGAGCGCAACGCGGTGATGCAGATGGCTGCGGCGGGCGAGCGGCAGATCGAGGCCATCGTCTGCCACGGCCCCTATTCGGGCGTGCCGTGCGCGGAATGCCGGCAAGTGATCTGGGAATTCTGCTGCGATGATCCCGACGTGAAGATCATCGGCTCCACCCTCGATGGCGAGATCGAACTGATGACCATCGGCGAGATCTATCCGAGCCCCTACGGACCGGGCACCAAAGGTATCGACCCGCGCAAATTCTGAAACCGCCGATCGGCTTCCAATGCGCGGCGGACCTGGATCAAGCTTGGCCTCGGGTTGCCGGCCCTCGCCGCATCCAGCTTGCGAAGCCGTCACCCCCCGTGGCATCTGTCTGTCATAACGGACGATCCGCAGCATGGCAGCACGACCACCCGCCGGAAAACCGCCTAACGGCAAGCCACCCGCCGGCAAACTACACACCAGCAAGCTATTGGGCGTCAGTCTCAACCGGGCACTGTCGAAGCTCGGCCTGTGCTCGCGCACGCAGGCCGAGGTGCTGATCGCCGAAGGCCGTGTGCGCATCGGCGGCAAGGTGGTGCGCAATGCAGCCCTGCGGGTCGACCTCGACCGCGACCGCATCGTCGTCGACGACAGGCCGGTGGTTGCCGAGCGCAAGGTCTATCTCATGCTCAACAAGCCGCGCGGGCTGGTCACCACCCGCGACGACCCGCAGCAGCGCGACACCGTCTATGCCTGCCTCGAAGGGCTCGACCTGCCCTTCGTCTCGCCGGTCGGCCGCCTCGACAAGGCCAGCGAAGGCCTGCTGCTGATGACCAACGACACCCGATTTGCCAACCGGCTGATGGACCCGGCTTCGCATTTGCCGAAAACCTATCACGTGCAGGTCGGCACGGTGCCGGACGCGGCGATGTTGAAGACGTTGCGCGCGGGCGTGAGCGTCGACGGCGAGATCCTGAGCGCCAGCTCGATCGAATTGCTGCGCAGCGGTGGCCGCACCGCCTGGCTGGAGATCGTGCTCGACGAAGGCCGCAACCGCCACATCCGCCGCCTGCTCGCCGCGCACGGCGTCGAGGTCCTGCGCCTCATCCGCATCGCCATCGGCCGCCTGCCGCTCGGCGACCTCGCCAAGGGCACGGCACGGCATTTGACACCGGAGGAACTGGCGCTGCTGACGGGGTAAGCAGCGCGTGCGCTGGTGCAGGCTCACAGCAATCCTTCCTGACGGAAAGCTGTCCGGAGGCCTAGCCTATAGGTCGGATGGGAGCCGGCCACGGCTTCAACGATCAGGAGCCAAAGCAATGAATTTCGTCTCTGTCCGCATCATCACTTCGGACGTTCAGCGCCTCGTGCGCTTCTACGGCGAGATCACGGGCATGCCCGTGACGGTCTACACGGAAGACTTCGCGGAACTGGCGACACCGGCCTGCACGCTGGCGATTGGCAGCACGCGCACCTTGATGCTGTTCGGCGGCGACATCGCCCGCCCCGCCGACAACCACACCGTCATCCTCGAGTTCCGCGTCGGCGACGTCGATGCTGAATTCGCCAGGCTCTCGGACCTCGTCAGGAATGTTACTGTGCAGAAGCCAACCACAATGCCCTGGGGCAATCGCTCGCTGCTGTTTCGCGACCCCGATGGCAATCTGGTGAATTTCTTCACGCCGGTGACCGCCGAAGCGATCAAGAAATTCGACAGGTAGGGCGGAAGCGGCGCCGCTGGCCAAAGCCGCCCTACTTCTGGTTCCATTTCCGGATGACCGGCTCGCTCAAATCATGCTCGTAGCCGAGCACGCTGATGCTGGCTGTTTCGAGCACAAGCAGCGCGCCGCCTTCGGGCGGCAGGCCAATCCAGCGCGCCGCCAGCACGCGCAAGAAATGCGCGCTGGAAAACACCAATATGCCGGCATTGGCCTCGCGCAGCCCGGCGATAATCCTGTCGGCCCGCGCGCCGACATCGGCCGCCATCTCGCCCTTTGGACAACCATCGCGAAACACATTCCAGCCGGGGCGCTCGGCCAGGATCTGTTTTGTCGTCAGCCCCTCATAGGCGCCGTAGTCCCATTCCTGCAGATCGTCCTTCTTGACGCTCTGCGCGTCGAAGCCGGCCAGTACACTGGTGTTGTAGGCGCGCTGCGACGGGCTCGACCATACGGCCGAAAAAGACAGCCCCTTGAGCCTATCGGCGACACCCCGCGCGGCGGCCTCGCCAACCGGGGTCAACGGCATGTCGGTGCGGCCGGTATGCTGCCCCGAAAGGCTCCATGCCGTCTCACCATGCCGGACCAGATGGATTTGGGGATACGCGTTGCTCATGGAATGCCTTTCAGTGTCGCCGGCACCTTAAGCGACGATGCGGCAAAGGGGAATCCGCTTGGTACAAAACTGCGTGGTCGCCTGGCCTTGATCGGCGGCGGGCCGGCCCTGTGATCGGCCCGAGGCCGCAACTATATCAAGGCCAGCCTCCACAAGGCTCCCGCCACCACAAGGGCACAGGCCCTTGCACAACAAGTCGAGATCGTCATGTACAAACATCTGCTCATCGCCACGGACGGATCGGAACTGGCCGACAAGGGCGTTACTCACGGCCTGACGTTGGCCAAGGGCCTCGGCGCTGCTGTCACCTTCGTCACCGTCTCGGAACCATTCCCGATCTTCGCCTTGGGGGGTGCCATGGCCGGCTATGCCGCCGGCAACGAACTGGCTGCCTACAAGGAAGAGGCGGGACGACACGCTAAGGAAGTGCTCGACAAGTGCAAGGCGTCGGCGAACGCCGTCGGCGTCTCCGCGGAGGTCGTGCATGTCGAGGACAAGCGGCCCGCCGAAGCCATCCTGGAACTGTCGCAGGCCCTGGGCTGCGACCTGATCGTCATGGCTTCGCACGGCCGCCGCGGACTGGGCAAGCTGCTTCTCGGCAGCCAGACGGCGGAAGTGCTGTCCTACACGGAAATCCCGGTGCTGGTCGTCCGCTAGGGCGTTTTTCCGGGCTGGAACTGACTTTCGGAATCATGCTCAAATAACAGCCGGAGACCATCCCGGCGCGGCTGTCGTGCGCCAACATTGTTCGACCGCGCCGGAGAAAATTGACGAATGGCGGACGAGGGTCGCACCAGGATAATTCCCAGCGGAATGCCGCAGTCGGCCGCCATGCTGGCCGACGTCAAACGGGCGATGGCGACCACCGCAAGCCTCAACCGCTTGACCTTCAACGACGCGGCTGAAGTCCGGACCCTGTTCAGCGAACTCATTGGCAGGAAGGTCGACGACAGCTTCCTGCTGATCCCGCCCTTCTACACGACCGGCGGATCCGATATCCGCGTCGGGCGCAATGTCTTCATCAATCAGAACTGCACCTTTTATGATCTTGGCGGGCTCGACATCGCCGACGATGTCATGATCGGGCCGAATGTCAGCCTCATCACCTCGGGCCATCCCCTCGAACCGTCGCGGCGTCGCGCCTTCACGACCGCAAAGCCGGTCGTGATCGAACGCAATGTCTGGATCGCGGCCGGCGCGACGGTCATCGGCGGCGTGACGGTGGGCGAAAACTCGGTTGTCGCGGCGGGTTCCGTGGTCACTAGGAACGTTCCCCCGAACACGCTTGTCGGGGGAAACCCGGCCAACGTCATCAGGTCGATTGCCGAATGAGGGCGCGACTTTTCATCGGGCGGCCGGACCGACAGATCGTAGTGACATCGTCGCTATGCTATGCTGTTAACGCAGGGAAGGAGCCCATTCATGCGCAAGGACTTCATGCTCGAAGCGTTGCAGCGTGCCACTGAAGACACGTTGCTCAACCGCGACATCTTTGCTGTCGAGCCGGATGTCTACGCCGCTTTTCTGGAACGTCTCGACGCGCCGCAGCATCCGAACCACCGGTTGCGCCGCACCATGACGACAAAGCCTCCATGGGACGCTGCATGACGCTGATGATCACGCTCCGCGCCAATCGCCACCGGCCGCTTAGGATGCCGAAGACCAGAGCGCGGCCTCCAAGACCAGATACCCACCCAGCATCAGCAGCCCGGCGAAGAACACCGTGCGAAACGTCTCGACGCTCATCGCCTGGCGCAGCGCCTGGCCGGCGAACATGCCGGCGAGCGCCGGCGCAAGCGCCAGGACCGATCCCGCCAGTTGCATTGTCGGCGATGCGAACGCGCCTGCCTTGAACAACCCAAGGGCAAGAGCCGCCGTCGACACAGTGAAGGACAGGCCGAGCGCTTGGATGAGGTCTTCCCGGCCCAGCCGCAGCGATTGCAGATAGGGCACGGCCGGGATGACGAAGACCCCGGTGGCGCCGGTGACCAGCCCGGTCGCCACACCGACCAGCGGTGACACCAACGCCTCGTGGCGCGCCGGCGTGGTGAAGCCAAGCTTGAGCAGGCCGAGAATGGCGTAAAGCACCAGCGCCGCACCGAGCCCGGCCGAGGCAACGCCAGAGTGTGTGCCGGTGAGCAGACCGGCCCCGGCGACGGTGCCAAGCACGACGCCGGCCATCATCGTCCACAACCGCTTGCACAGCCCGCCGAAGGATGGGCCGGTGAACAACTGCCAAAGATTGGTGACCAGCGACGGGATCAAGAGCAGGGCAGCCGCCTGCGCCGGCGGCATCGTTACCGCCAGCAGCCCCATCGCCACGGTCGGCAGCCCCATGCCGACGACACCCTTGACGAAGCCCGCGGCAAGGAAGACCGCGCCGATCCAGGCGATGACGCCGACGCTCAGCACGGTCGTTCCTTCGGGGTGCCGCTTCGATCAGTCATGCAACAGCATGTCCGCCGCATCATCGTCGGGTGCGGGTTTTGCAGGCGTTGCTTCATGGTGGACAGGGGCAGCCATCGCCACGCAACCGCGCTGGCCGGGCTCCGCTCGCGCCATGGCAAGCGAGGCCACCGCGATCGCAAGCACGATCGCCGCGCTTTCAAGTATGCCGGGTCCATGCCGGCCTGTCGCCTTTTCGCTCATCGCGCATCTCCATCGCAAAAGATTTGACTGACATGCCGGCCGCCCACAATGTGGAAGTTACGCCGTCAGCCTTCGCCTGCGCCGAAGGCTGAAGCCCTGCAGGAGAAGAAAGATGCGCTTCGATCTTACCGATCTCCGGCTGTTCCTGCTGGTCGCCGAGCGCGGCAGTATCACCCATGGTGCCGAACTTGCGGGGCTGGCGCTCGCCTCCGCCAGCGCCCGCATCAAGGGCATGGAGGAAAGCCTCGGCGCGCCGCTTTTAGAGCGGCGGCGGCGCGGCGTGGTGCCGACGGCCGCCGGGCAGGCGCTGCTGCACCATGCGCGGGCGGTGCAGAACCAGATCGAGGCGATGGCCGGCGACCTCGGCGCCTATGCCACGGGCTTGCGCGCCCGCGTGCGGCTGATGGCCAACACGGCCGCCACCAGCGCGCTGCTGCGCGACATGCTGCCGGCCTTCCTCGTCGCGCATCCCGGCATCGACATCGACCTCGACGAGCGCCCCAGCCACGAGATCGCAGAGGCGGTGGCAAGCGGTGCCGCCGATCTCGGCATCGCCGCGACCTGGGCCGGCCTTTCGCATCTGGAGCAGAAGCCGTTCTTCATCGACAGGCTCATGGTGATCGCCGCGCGAGACTGGCCCGACCTCGAAGGCAATACGGCCAGCCTCGGCGACCTGCTCGGCGAAGCCTTTGTCGGCCTGAGCGCCGGCCATCCCTTGCAGGAGCACATCACCCGTCAGGCCGCCCGCCTTGGCGGCCATCTGCACTTCCGCATCCGCGTGCCCGGCCTCGACAATGTCTGCCGGCTGGTCGCCCAGGGCGCCGGCATCGCCATCGTGCCCGAAAGTGCCGCGCGCCGCTCCGCCCGCACGCTGCGCAGCCTACGGTTGACCGACGACTGGGCAACACGCCAGCTCAACCTCTGTGCCCGCCGCTTCGAGGATCTGACGCCACAGGCAAAACTGCTGGCGGAGGCGCTGGTGTGAAGTCGCGCTCTACGGCGCTTTGCCCATGGAGCGTAGCGCGTTGATCGCAGCGAGGTATTCGATGAAATGCTTTGGGCAATCGCTTAGCACGAGCCGATAGAGCGGCAACGTCTCGTCGTCACGATGCTGCAGCCGCTGGAATTCCGCTGTGTAGAAATTGGCCTCGCAGACCTGCTCGTTCCTGATGGTTGCATCCGGATCATCAGCCGCCTTCAGTGTCACTTCAGGCGCCTGGTCACCCAGCAGCATGCGGACCAGCGGCGCCGGCCATTTCGTCATGTCGAGCTTTGCCACGCGCAGGATGCTCGACTGCCCGTTGCGGCGCCGGGCAAGGTCCACCCAGATTGCGGAATACGCATCCTGGGGCTGCATTTGGGCGGACTTCTCCAGATCGGCCTGTGCCTTGGCGGCCGGACCAAAGTAGAATCCGGCAATGCCGCGACTTTGATAGAAACCCGCGAATTTTGGGTTTCGACGAACAGCCTCGTTGAAGTTGGCGAAGGCCTCGACATAGTCTGTCTTGTACATACTGGCGATACCCAGCGCTTCGTAGGCGCTGGGATAGTTCGGCGCATAGTGCAACGCCTGAGTGCAATCATTGATCGCGCGATTGTTTTTCGCCATGTACAGCCACACGTAACAGCGCCCGAGATAGGCGGCGGCATCTTCAGGATTGAGGAAGATCGCTTGATCATAGTCCGCGATGGCGGTGTCGTATTTGCCTTTATCGCTCCAGGCCGCGGCACGGTTCCTGTAGGCGCCAGCATAGCCGGCATCTATTGCGATCGCGAGATTGTAATCTGATATGGCGTCATCATATTTATGCCTGGATGCCCAGACGAGGCCCCTGCTGTCGTAGGCTTGCACATAGCCTGGATTGATGGCGATCGCGTAATCGTAGTCCGCCAGCGCAAGATCATACTCGCCTTTGTACGACCAGACCCGACCCCGATTGGTGACGGCTTCGGCATAATGGGGATTGAGGGTGATCGCCTGGCTAAGGTCGGCTAAGGCCCGGTCCGCATCATCGATGTACGACCATAGCAGACCGCGATTGTTGTAGCCGACGGCGTTTTTCGGATCGAGGCTGATCGCCTGATCGTACTCGGCAATGGCCCGCTTGTAGAACATCTTGCTCGCCCAGACATCAGCGCGGTCGCGGTAGATCGAGGCATCCTTTGGATCGAGCCTGATCGCCTGGTCATAGTCAGCAATGGCGCGAGCCTTGTCGCCTTTCTTCATCCAGATCTCGGCGCGCCGTCGAAAGGCGAGGATATGATTCGGATCGAGCGCAATCGCCTGGTCGAGGTCCGCAATGGCGCGGTCATATTCGCCGCTGCCGTCCAGTGCATTCGCTCGGTTGAAATGGGCAAGGGCTTGATCATTCACCGATACGGCCTTGTCCTCCAGCAGGCTGGTGCACACGACGATCCGCTTGGAGGCGTCGAGCTCATCGTCGCCGCAATTGTGCAGACGATTATCGGCTGCCATGACCGGCGGGCCGAATGCGAGCAGGACCGCAAGGCAAGCAAGGTAACACTGCGCCACTTTAGTCAAACGCCCATATCGATGAAGCATCATGTCAGAAAAACTTGGAACATCATTGCAGATCGCCGACCTTGTGCCAGCTTGATCGGGCAAATTCTTGACCAAGAAAATTAATATCGAAGAAATCCGGACGGGCCACGCGCCGGCGGCATGCGTCGACAGCGGGGCATCACCACCTTCAATCGCCCGATCACAACACGATTGTCCTAGTCTGCGCGCTGCCTTTCGCCAGCACGTTCGGCCGCCTGCAGGCAGACGACCTACCCAGTTCGCGTGAAAACAGCGCCTTGCTTTTCAAATATCCGTGACGTAGCTTGTTTGCACATTGGCAAAAAAATAGCCGAAGTTTTTTCCTTTTGTGAAAGACGGGGACTTTGCGGGAACATCTTGATCTGACCGATCGGCGGCTGGTCAAACAGCTGTCGCAGGATGCACAGCCGGGCATCAACCGCATCGCCGAGATGTTGGCGATTTCGGTGCCGACGGTGCGCACGCGGCTGCGCAACCTGCTCGACCGCAACCTGCTCAAGATCGTCGGCCTGCTGAACCTGACCGAGCGCCCCGAGCTGATCTCGGCCATTGTCGGCATCAATGCCCAGGGGCGCGGCCGGGCCCGCGAACTGGCACAGCGCATTTCCGAACTGCCCTTCGTCAACTCGGCTTCGGTGGTCACCGGGCGCTTCGACATCATCGTCGACGTGACGGTGGCCGGTGACGTCGCCGATCTCTACCGCGTCACCAGCGAACTGATCCCCGGCGCCGGCGAGCCCGGCGAAGTCGTGCGCAGCGAAACCTTCGTCGTCATGGCGTCCTGCAACAAATGGGTCAGCCTGCCGGAAGGCTGCTGGTCGGACGACCGCAAGGAGCCGGCATGAAGATCGCGGTACTAGGCGGCCTCGGCCTGCAAGGTCGGGCGGCAATCGCCGACCTCGTCGCCAGCGTCGGCGTCGAGGAAATCGTCTGCGTCGATACCGCAGCGGATGGCCCGGCCCGGCTTGCCGGCCTGACCGATCTTGCCCGCGTGCGCTTCGTGGTGCCTGAAGGCGCGATCGGCCCGGCGCTGGCCACTGTGCTTGATGATGTCGACGCCGTCATCGACCTGTTGCCGCAGCCGCTGATGCGCCAGGCGGTGCAGGCCGCGATCGCCACGCGCACGCCGCTGGTCACCACCAATTACGCCAAGTCGATCGCCGACCTGGCGCCAGCCGCCGAACAGGCCGGCGTCTCGATCATGACCGAATGCGGGCTCGACCCCGGCATCGACCTCGTGCTGTACGCGCGCGCCGCCAGGCAGTTCGACTCGATTTCCTCGATCGATTCCTATTGCGGCGGCATCCCCGAGCCGAAGGCGATGGCCAAGCCGCTGTGCTACAAGGTGAGCTGGAATTTCGACATGGTCCTGGTCAGCCAGAACCGCGACAGCGTGATGATCGAAGACGGGAAACGCGTCGCGGTGCCGGCCGGCCAGCAGCACGACAATCCGTTCATCCATGAAATCGAGGTTGCGGGTCTGGGCAAGCTCGAAGCCTTCCCCAATGGCGATGCGCTGCATTATGTCGAGATGCTGGACGCCGCCAAGGGATTGCGCCGCTCCGGCCGCTACACGCTGCGCTGGCCGGGATGGTCGGCCTTCTGGGCGCCGCTGAAGGAGCTTGGCTTCCTCTCCGAAGACAAGGTGCCCGGCACAGGCAACAGCCCGCGCGAATTCCTCGGCCGTCTGCTCGGCCCGCAACTGCAATATGGTCCCGGCGAGAAGGACCTGTGCGTGATGCGCAATGTCTTTTCCGGCCTCGAAGACGGCCGCGCCAAGACGGTGACGTCGGACCTGATCATCGAGCGGGACCTGGCTTCGGGCCTGTTCGGCATGAGCCTCGGCGTCGGCTATCCCGCCAGCATCGTGGCGCAGATGCTCGCGCGGCGTGAGATCACCAGACCGGGCCTTTTGAACCCGCTGCTGGACGTGCCCGACATCAGGTTCTTCGACGAACTGGCCAAGCGTGGCATCACGGTTTCCGAGACGGTGGCACGGGACTGAGGCAGGAAGATTTTCGAACGGTGGCTGCCGTCGGCAACGGCGCTGCCGCTCAAAAAGCACCCCAAAGGGTGAAAAACAACGTGGAACAATAAAAACAAGGAGGAATACCGAAATGAAGATTGCCAGATTTTTCATCGCCGGGCTTGCACTCGCCGGGCTCACTGCCGCTGCCAGTGCCGGTACGCTCGACGACATCACCAAGCGCGGCGAGTTGCGCGTCGCCGTGCAGACTCAAGGACCGCCCTTCTCGCTGGTTGGCGCCAACGGCGAACGCACCGGCAGTTCGGTCGAACTGGCCGAACTGATGGCCAAGGAAATGGGTGTGAAAATCACGTTCCTCGACTTCGACTGGGATGGTCTGATTCCGGCGCTGTTGTCGGGTAAGGCCGACCTTCTGGTCGCCGACATGACACCGACGCTGGCGCGTGGCATGAAGGTCGCCTTCACCACGCCTTACATGTACACGGGCAGCACCGTCTTCACCAAGGCCGACAGCAAGTTCAAGACCACTGAGGACTGCAAGGCCAAGGGCACCAAGATCGCCGTGCTGCTCGGCGCCACCGGCGAGAAGGAAGCCAAGAAAGCCTTCCCCGACGCCGACATCAAGAGCTACAAGGGCGGCGGTCCGCTGCTGCTCGACGCCGTCAACAACGGCCAGGCCGATTGCGGCGTCAACGACGTCTCGGCGGTCAAGGGCCAGTCGACCGCCTATCCGGCCGGCAGCTTCACCATCATGCCGGACCTGTTGTCGAAGGAGCCGCTTGCCTTCGCCACCCGCTATGACGAGCCGGACCTGCTGATCTGGATGAACCTGTTCCTCAACCAGGTCACCATCGATGGTCGCCTGCAGAAGAACCTCGACTACTGGGTCAATTCCGACGCCTGGAAGAAAGACCACTAAGCAGCGATAAAACCCAGGCGGTTTCGCGCGCGTCTCAAGCGCCGCGAAACCGCCTGGAATTTCGCTTCATCCGTCGTTTCCTGCACTCTGGGGATTGCACCCAACGATGCTCGAAAATTTCAGTTTCCGCACCATTGTCGAATATCTGCCGCTGTTCGGGCAGGGCCTGATCACGACCGTCTGGCTGTCGGCGCTGTCCTTTGTCGGCGCACTGATCGTCGGCATCGTGCTGTGCGCCATGAACCTGCAGCGCGGCTGGCTGTTTCGCGTGCCGGCCAAGGCCTATATCGACGCCGTACGCGCCACACCCTTGCTGGCGCAGCTCTATTTCCTCTATTTCGGCCTGCCCCGGCTCGGCTTCGTCCTGCCTGAGCTGGTCGTCGGCATTCTCGCGCTGTCGCTCAACAGCGGCGCCTATATCGCTGAAATCATTCGCGCCGGCATCCTGTCGATCCCACGTGGCCAGGTCGAGGCCAGCGTCGCTTCGGGCATGACCTATGTCCAGCGCATGCGTCTGGTCGTCCTGCCGCAGGCCTTCAAGGTGACGATCCCGCCGCTGCTTGGCCAGGCGATCGTGCTGGTCAAGGATTCCGCCCTTCTGTCGCTGATCTCGGTTTCCGAACTGACGCGCGCCGGCCAATTGCTCGCTTCCGACCGCTTCATGCCGGCCGAAGGTTTCCTCACCATCGCCGCCTTCTACCTGCTGCTGTATTACGGACTGAAAGGACTGGCTGGCGTCTCCAGCCGCTGGCTCGGCACGGCGGGGGCGCGGACATGATCTGGCAACAACTGCAAAGCCTCGCCGGCTCTTATCCGCTGGCCCTGCGCGGCCTCGGCATGACCGTGATGCTGTCACTGATCAGCCTGGTGCTCGGCACCCTGCTTGGCTTCGGCCTCGGCATCCTGCGGACCGGCGGCAACCGGCTGATCTCGGGCTTGATCGGGGCCTGGGTCGACCTGATCCGCGGCACGCCGTTCCTGGTGCAGATCTTCCTGATCTTCTTCATCCTGCCTGAGTTCGGCATCGAACTCGATGCCTTCACCGCCGGCATCATCGCGCTGACCAACCTCGCCGCCTGCTTCATCTGCGAGATCGTCGTTGCCGGCATCCGCTCGGTGCCGACAGGTCAGGTCGAGGCGGCGCTGGCGTCCGGCCTGTCGCGCTTGCAGCGCATGCGCCAGGTGGTCCTCCCACAGGCGATGCGCATCGTGCTGCCGCCGCTGGTCGGGCAGTATGTGCTGCTGATCAAGGATTCTTCCGTCGTCTCGGCGATCGGGCTCACCGACCTCACCCGGGTTGGCTGGCTGGTGGTGCAGCGTGTGCCCAACGGCCTGCTGGTCTTCTTCCTCGTCGGCGTCGGCTATTTCATCGTCTGCTATCCGCTGATCATGCTGGCCCGCCGGCTGGAGCAGCGCATGGGCGCGGCGCATGGCGAGGTGCAGTTGTGACTTCCAACCCCAAAGGTCCAGAAAACATGACCAAAACGGGCCTTGCCAAAACCGGCATGATCGACTTTCGCGGCGTCAACAAATGGTTCGGCACGCTCAATGTGCTCAAGGATATCACGCTCAGCGTCGAGCCGCGCGAAGTGGTCGTCGTCTGCGGCCCGAGCGGCTCGGGCAAGAGCACGCTGATCCGCTGCGTCAACGGCCTGGAGGCGATCAAGGACGGCGACCTCGTCGTCGATGGCCAACGCCTGGGCGACCCCGCCACCAACATGACGCAGCTGCGCACCGAGATCGGCTTCGTCTTCCAGTCGTTCAACCTCTACCCGCACAAGACGGCACTCGAAAACGTCACGCTCGCCCCCATCCACGTCCGCAAGATCCCGCGCGCCGAGGCTGAAAAAGCAGGCCGCGAATTGCTGGCCAAGGTTGGCCTCGCCGATAAGGTCGATGCCTATCCCGCACAGCTCTCCGGCGGCCAGCAGCAGCGCGTGGCGATCGCGCGTTGCCTTGGCATGCGACCCAAGATCATGCTGTTCGACGAGCCGACCTCGGCCCTCGATCCCGAGATGATTTCCGAAGTGCTCGACGTCATGGTGGCGGTCGCCGATGAAGGCATGACCATGATGGTGGTGACACACGAGATGGGCTTCGCCCGCAAGGTCGCCCAGCGCGTGGTGTTCATGGACGCCGGCGCCATCGTCGAAAGCGGCACGCCGGACGAGTTCTTCTCACACCCCAGGACCGACCGCAGCCGCGCTTTTCTGAGCAAGATTCTCAGACATTGAGGCGCGGTCAGGCCGCCTCTTCCGGATTGCCGCCAATGGCGAACGCAACCCGGCCGCGGCGCCTCAGCAGCACGATGGCGAGGAAGGCGATGACGCCGCTCGCGGCGACGACCACCAGGACCCACAGGGAATTGGCGACGGATGTCCGCGCCATCATGAAGGCGAGCGCGAACGGCGCGAAGGCCGAGGTGAACTGACGGGCAGCACTTGCCCATCCGAGCCGCGCACCATAGCCCTCGCGGCCGAAGAGTTCGAGCGGCAAGGTGCCGCCGACGATGCTGGTGAGGCCGGAACCGAGGCCGAACAGCAATACGAACACGAAGGCGCCGGGCAGCCATGGCGTCGTCAGGAGCAGTGCGCACAGCCCGGCTGTGACCAGCGACGCGGCGATGACGGCGAGGTGCGTTTGCTGCAGGCGGCCGCCAAACAGCATGTTGATCAGCCGGCTGGCGACCTGCGCCGGCCCGAACAGGGTCGAGACGAAAAGGCCTGCGGTCCCGAGCCCCAGCGCCGCCGTCAGCGGCACCATGTGGATGAGGATCGCCGACAGCACGAAGCCCTCGGTGGCGAACCCCGCCAGCATGAGCAGGAACACGGCCCGGCCACGCCGCGCATCGAGCCGCGTGCCCGCTTCATCGGGGGCGGGCCCGCGCTCTTGCGGCATGACTGTTGCGTGGCGGCGCGACAGGCGCATCAGCCAGGCGTGGATCGGCAGGCAGAGCCCGAGATTGAGTGCGGCGAACAAAAGATAGACCTCGCGCCATGTCAGATGCGCATGCAGCGCCGAAGTCAGTGGCCAGAACAGGGTCGAGGCGAACCCGGCGATGAGCGTCAGGTGGGTGATGCTGCGTTGCGGCCGGGGAACCCCGATCTGCACGATCGCCACGAAGGCGGCGCTGTAGAGGACGAAGCTGGAGGCCAGCTCCATTGCCAGCAATGCCAGGACGAAGGTCACGCGGTCGGGCGCGACGGCGCACAGCGCCAGCGCCACGGCTGCCGCCACCGAGCCGACGGTCATTATGCGCCCGGCGCCGAAGCGGTCGGCCCACCGCCCGGCAGTCGGCGCGAACAGGCTGCCGGCAAAGAGCGAGGCCGACAGCGCGCCGAATACCCAGCCTTCCGTGAGCCCGAACTCCCCAGCCATTGCCGGCGCGAGGATCGAGAAGCTGTAATAGAGCGTGCCGTAGCCGATGATCTGGGTCAGTCCAAGCGCCCAGATTGCCTTGCGCAGGACAGATCGTTCAGGCATCGACGCCGGCCGCCATATTCTCTCGCGTCTCGGTGGCTGGCGCGGTTGCGCAGCCGCAACCCGATGCGCCGGTTGCCTTGGCGTCCGCATCCCTGACGCAGCAGGCATCGACAGCGGCGGGCGCGGGCCCGCCACAGCAGCCGGCGCTTGCCGACACCGTCACGACACCGACGGCGCTGCACACGCCGGTCTCCGGCAGCACCAGCCGGACTTCGCGGGCCGCGGCATGGTCTCCGGCAATATCGGCCACCACCGAGCGGACTTGCTCGTAGCCGGTCGCCATCAGGAAAGTCGGGGCACGGCCGTAGGATTTCGAGCCGACGATGGTGAAGCCCGGTTCGGGGTGCGCGAGCTCTGCAATGCCATGCGCCGGAACCGTGCCGCATGAGTGGTAGTTTGGATCGATCAGTGGCGCCAGTGCCGGCGGCGCTTCGACGGCGTGATCGAGCGCGATGCGGATTTCGCTCAGGAACGACAGGTCTGGCCTGAAGCCGGTGGTGACGACGATGCGGTCGATGGCCAGGTTGAACGGCTTGCCACCCAGGTTGGCGTCGACCACGAGGCCCTCGCCTTGTCTCTCGATGCCGTTGACGGCGAAGGGCGCCAGCATGTTCAGCCTGCCATCCGCCATCGCCTGCCTGGCCGCCAATCCAAGCGCGCCGCGTTCCGGCAACTGGTCGTTCAGCCCGCCGCCGAGCAGTCTCTCGATGCTGGCGTGGCGCAGCGCCCAGAAGATTTCGGTGCCAGGCGCCGCATCCTGCAACTCCATCAGCGCCAATGCGACGTTGATGGCCGAGTGCCCGCCGCCGATGACCAGGATGCGCTTGCCCGCATAGTCTTCTCTCGCCTTGCCGACCACGTCGGGAATGCCATAGGCGATGCGTGCCGACGCCTCGCCTTCGCCGACAACCGGCAGCCCGTCGACGCCGATCGGATTTGGC
>NZ_RZRK01000329.1:0-6443 GCF_003997835.1 Mesorhizobium sp. M7A.F.Ca.CA.004.12.1.1 | reverse complement strand
CCTTCATCCAGCGCACGCTGGTGCGGGAACAGGCCTTCCTCCCAGCCGGGCAGGAAGACGGTCTCGAATTCGAGGCCCTTGGCCGAATGCAGCGTCATGATCGAGACGGCGTCGAGCCCGGCATTCTGCTCGGCGTCCATGACGAGTGCGACATGCTCAAGGAAGGAGCGCAGCGATTCGTACTCCTCCATCGAACGGATCAGCTCTTTCAAATTCTCCAGCCGGCCGGGGGCTTCGACCGAGCGGTCGTTTTTCCACATGTCGGTGTAGCCGCTCTCTTCCAAGATGGTCTCGGCGAGCTCGGTGTGCGGCGTGGTTTCCAGCGCCTTTTGCCAGCGCTCGAAATTGGCCGACACCTCGCGCAAGGCAGCGCGCGGCTTCGGCTTCAACTCGTCGCTTTCGGCCAGCTTGGCGGCGGCCTCCAGCATCGGGATGCGCAGCGCACGCGCGGTGTCGTGGATCTGGCGGATGGTGGCTTCGCCAAGGCCGCGCTTCGGCACATTGACGATGCGCTCGAAGGCGAGGTCGTCGGCGCCTTGGGCGACGACACGGAAGAAGGCCAGCGCATCGCGGATTTCCATGCGCTCGTAGAAGCGCGGGCCGCCGATGACGCGGTAGTTGAGGCCGAGTGTGACGAAACGGTCCTCGAATTCGCGCATCTGGAAGGACGCGCGGACCAGGATCGCCATGTCGTTGAGATTGTGCTTTTGCCGCTGGTAGGTCTCGATGGTATCGCCGACGGCGCGCGCTTCTTCCTCGGAATCCCAGGCGGCGTGGACATGCACCTTGCCGTCCTCCGGATCGTTCCGGTCGGTGAACAGCGTCTTGCCGAAGCGGCCCTCATTGTGGGCGATGAGGTGGGAGGCCGCGCCAAGGATGTGCGCGGTCGAGCGGTAGTTGCGCTCCAGCCGGATGATGGTGGCGCCGGGAAAATCCTTGTCGAAGCGCAGGATGTTGTCGATCTCGGCACCGCGCCAGCCATAGATCGACTGATCGTCGTCGCCGACGCAGCAGATGTTTACGGTGGCGCGGGTTTCGGCCGAAGAGCGCCCAATCTCCCCCCTAGAGGGGGAGATGTCGCCGGAGGCGACAGAGGGGGGCGCTGTCCCTCCAGCCTGTCGGCGCGAGGCGCCCCCCTCTGTCCTGCCGGACATCTCCCCCTCAAGGGGGGAGATCGGCTTGCCTTGAGGCCGCTGCGCCAGGAGGCGCAGCCACATGTACTGGGCGGTGTTGGTGTCCTGGTACTCGTCGACGAGGATGTATTTGAAGCGCTTGTGGTATTCCTTGAGCACGTCCGGATTGGCGCGGAAGATGCGGATCGGGTGGCACAGCAGGTCGCCGAAATCGCAGGCGTTCAGCGTCTTCAGCCGCTCCTGATAGGCCTTGTAGAGTTCGCGGCCCTTGCCGTTGGCGAAGGCGCGGGCGTCGCCCTCGGTGATGTCGGACGGGCCTTGTCCCTTGTTCTTCCAGCCGTCGATCATCTGGGCGAACTGCTTGGCCGGCCAGCGCTTGTCGTCCAGACCTTCGGCCTGGATCAGCTGCTTGATCAGCCGCACGACGTCGTCGGTGTCGAGGATGGTGAAGTCGGAGCGCAAACCGGCGAGTTCGGCATGTCTGCGAAGCAGCTTCACGCCAATCGAGTGGAAGGTGCCGAGCCATGGCATGCCCTCGACGTTGCCTTCGCCGATCAGGACGCCGATGCGGATCTTCATCTCGCGCGCGGCCTTGTTGGTGAAGGTCACCGCGAGGATCTGCGACGGGAACGCCTTGCCGGTGGCGAGGATGTGAGCGATGCGGGTGGTGAGCACGCGGGTCTTGCCGGTGCCGGCTCCGGCCAGCACCAGAACCGGGCCTTCGGTGGTTTCCACCGCCAGCCGCTGCTCCGGGTTGAGGCCCTTCAGATAGTCGGGTGCGTTGTTGTGTCCGCTGCGGGCAGCCATGGCGCGCGCGGCGATGCCCGACGGGGCCGTGGGCCGCGCATTGGGTTCGTCGAAAAAGGGCATGTCTTCGGAAAAGCCGGACATCGCCCCGAATGTAGTGATTCGGTGGGGAAAGACCAGAACTGTCTACGTTTTGTTCCGCTAAAGTGCCCGATTGCTGCCCACGCTCCCAGTGCGGTCGATGTTATCCCAATGGCGATGGACCATTACCGCCTGCGCTTGAGGCCCATGCTTGACAGGCGGGACCGTCGGGAGAAAGTTGTGCTTCGGGCAGCGACGCAATGCCGGGTTGCCATGGCAGCGCCGCAAAGCGCAACAGTCGAAGGAGTATCATCTTGGCTGTCACCATCACCTCCCTCATTCTTTTCCTCATCGGCCTGGCACTCGGCGGCGGCGGCATCCGCCTGGCGATGCTGGGCGGCAGCTGGTACTATGTCGTTGCCGGCCTTGCCTTCCTGATCGCCGCCTGGCTGCTTTACCGGCGCAGGTCGACTGCTTTGTGGCTCTACGCGGTGATCGTGCTCGGCACGTTGGCCTGGGCGGTCTGGGAAACCGGCTTCGACTGGTGGGAACTCGGGCCTCGCGGCGGCATCATCGTGCTTCTCGCTTTTTGGCTGCTGACGCCGTGGGCGAGGCGGGGTCTCGTCGGCCCTGACGGGCGCGCGCCGCTGATCCTTGCCGTGCTGGCATCATTGGCCGTCGCCGGTTATTCGATGACTTCGGATCCGAAGGATATTGCCGGCGAACTCGGCACCGACAAGGTGGTCGCCAACGCCAATCTCGGCAATGATGTGCCGGCCGGCGAATGGCACTATTACGGCCGCACGCAGTTCGGCCAGCGCTATTCGCCGCTCGACCAGATCACACCGGACAATGTCGCCAAGCTGCAGCCTGCCTGGACCTACCAGACCGGCGATGTGAAGGGTCCCGACGATGTCGGCGAGACCACCTATCAGGTGACGCCGCTGAAGATCGGCGACACACTCTACATCTGCACGCCGCATAATTTCGCCATCGCCATCGATGCCGCGAGCGGAAAGGAGAAATGGCGCTTCGATCCCAAGGTCAAGCTCGACAAGGACCGCCAGCACCAGACCTGCCGCGGCGTGGCCTATTACGCCGATGCCGCCGGCGCCGCCGGGCAGCCCTGTGCGACCCGCGTCTATCTGCCGACCTCGGATGCGCGGCTGATCGCGCTCGATGCCGCCAACGGGCAGATCTGCCCGGCTTTCGCCGAGGGCGGCACGCTGAACCTTCTGACCAACATGCCCTATCCGAAGTCGGGCTATTATTACTCGACCTCGGCCCCGCTGATCTCAGCCGGCAAGATCATCGTCGGCGGCGCGGTCAACGACAATTATTCGACGCAGGAGCCATCCGGCGTCATCCGCGCCTACGACGCTGCCACCGGCGCGCTGGTGTGGAACTGGGATTCCGGCAATCCGGACCAGATAACGCCGCTGCCGGCCGGCCAGACCTATACCGCCAACTCGCCCAACATGTGGTCGACGCCGAGCGCCGACGAGAAGCTCGGCCTGCTCTACGTGCCGCTCGGCAACCAGACGCCGGACCAGCTCGGCGCCGGGCGCAGCGCCAATGTCGAGAAGTTCTCGTCGTCGATCACCGCGCTCGACCTCAACACCGGGCAGGTGCGCTGGGTGCGGCAGACCGTGCACCACGATCTCTGGGACATGGACGTGCCGGCGCAGCCGAGCCTGATCGACATCACCAAACCCGACGGCACGGTGGTGCCGGCGCTGGTCGGGCCGACCAAGCAGGGCGACCTCTATGTGCTCGACCGCCGCACCGGCGAGCCGGTCATTGCGGTCAACGAAGTGCCGGCGCCCGGCGGCGCGATCGAAGGTGACCACACATCGCCAACGCAGCCGGTCTCCGACCTTACCTTCATGCCGAAGCCGCTCACCGGTGCCGACATGTGGGGCCTAACCATGTTCGACCAGTTGGCCTGCCGGATCGAATTCCAGGGCCTGCGCTATGAGGGTCGCTATACGCCGCCTTCCGTCCAGGGCTCGCTGATCTACCCCGGCAACTTCGGCACCTTCAACTGGGGTGGCGTCGCCGTCGACCCGGTCCGGCAGGTGCTGTTCGGCATGCCGACCTATCTGGCGTTCAAGTCGGAGCTCATTCCGCGCGATCAGGTGCCGCCACCGGACGAAGGGCGCGGCAGCGAGCAGGGGCTGAACCGCAACGAGGGCGCGCCCTATGCGGTGGTGATGGGACCGTTCCTGTCGCCGCTCGGCATTCCTTGCCAGGCGCCGCCCTGGGGCTATGTCGCCGGCGCCGATCTCAGGACCGGCAAGATCGCCTACATGCATCGCAACGGCACCGTCTACGATATGACGCCGCTGCCGCTGCCGCTGAAGGTCGGGGTGCCGGGCATTGGCGGGCCGATGATCACCGCTGGCGGCGTCGCCTTCCTGGGGGCGGCGGTCGACGACTATCTGCGCGCCTACGACCTGACATCGGGCAAGCAGCTGTGGCAGGCGCGGCTGCCGGCCGGCGGGCAATCGACGCCGATGACCTATACGGTGGCCGACGGCCGCCAGTTCGTGGTCATCGTCGCCGGCGGCCACGGTTCGGTCGGCACCAAGCCCGGGGACTATGTGATCGCCTACGCGCTGCCGAAGTAGGGGCGCAGGGCGCGCGATCTCTCAGAGGTCGCGCCGCCCATCATCTGTGCCGGTATCTTTTCCCCGCATAGTGACGGGGAAAAGTGCCCGACTGGGCGATGAGGGGCGGCAAATCTTCCGATCGGCCCGATTGTCGATCAGCCAATCCCCAGATGGCCCTTCAGGCTGGGCACCGAGCCGAGCACCTTGTTGGTCAGGTCGGGGCCGGCGGCGGCTTCGGCCTGCTGGATCAGCGTCGCGCCGGCCTTCTGGATCTGCGCCATGTCGAGCCCGGATGCCTTGAGCGCGGCGACGCCGTTGATCAGCGCGCCGGCCTTCTCGCCGAGAACGCCGCCAAGCGCGCCCTGCAACGACGACAAAAAACCGCCGCCGCCGGCCGGAGCGGCAGCCATGACGTCATATTGATGGGCGAGGTCGTCGGCGCCGGGGATCCTGGCGAAGAACGCCGAGGCGCTGGTGCCTTCCGCCTCGTGTTCGAGCACCGAGAAGATGGTGCCGACGACTTTCTCCGTCGTCGCCTGGTCGAGGTCCGCCTTCTGCGAAACGGTGTTGACGATGTCCTGGACGTTCATGGCGTCACTCAGCCCTGGGTTTTCGTGTTGCGGTTCCGCTCAGTGCGGACCCTGATCAACGATCGTCTGCCTGCGTTCAGAACCATCGAGCACAGGGCCAAAGCGGCACTCGCCGAAAGGACGAGCGCGCTGGCGAGGATCGGGGAAGGCATGGTCATGGTCATCGCTTCCTTCTGGGTCTGACGTGTGGGCACACGGCCAAGATACTGGGCGATAGCCACCTTCCCTCACGATTGTGGCAGCGCCAGCAGGATTTATCGCCAATGACCAAAAAGTGATGACACGGCCGCGCATGGCGCCGGCTTTACTGCTCGGGCGCGGCCGGCGCCCTGCGCCCTGAGGCAATCGGCGGCCGCGATGAGTGCTCGACTGGATCATGCCGGCTTGGTCCCTATGTAGCTGGGAATTAAAGCCCGAAGCAGAGGACCTATCCATGACGAAACCCGACGCCAAGCCCGCCATCACCCAGGCGATGATCGACGCCTATGACGAATACACGCATCTGACGCTCGATCGCCGCCGGTTCATGGAGCAGTTGACCCGGCTTGCCGGATCGGGTGCGGCGGCGGCCGCGATCGCGCCGCTTCTGGCGGCAAATTCGGCGCAAGCGGCTGTTGTCGCCGACAACGATCCGCGGGTGAAGGGCGAGGACATCAGCTATCCCGGCAGCAGCGGCGAAATGAAGGGCTACCTGGTCAAGCCGGTGGACAAGGCGGGCAAGCTCGGCACGGTGATCGTCGTGCATGAGAACAGGGGGCTCAACCCGCATATCCGCGATGTGACGCGACGCGTGGCGCTGGAGGGGTTCGTGGCGCTGGCGCCGGATTTTCTGTCGCCGCTCGGCGGAACGCCAACCGATGAAGACAAGGCGCGCGACATGTTCGCCAAGCTCGATCCGGCGCAGACCATCGCCAACGGTGTCGCGACCGTCGCTTTCCTCAAGAGCGACAAGGACGGCAACGGCAAGGTCGGCGCCATCGGCTTCTGCTGGGGTGGCGGCACGGTCAACATGCTGGCCATCAACGCGCCCGATCTCAGTGCCGGCGTTGCCTATTACGGCATGCAACCGAAGGCCGCCGATGTATCCAAGATCAAGGCGGCCTTGCTGTTGCACTATGGCGGACTGGACGAGCGCATCAATGCCGGCATCGACGCCTTCAAGAAGGAACTCGACGCGGCGCATGTCGAATACACGGTCTATGTCTATGAAGGCGCCAACCATGCCTTCAACAACGACACGTCGGCAGCGCGCTACGACAAGAAGGCGGCCGACCTGGCCT
>NZ_RZRK01000328.1:0-6463 GCF_003997835.1 Mesorhizobium sp. M7A.F.Ca.CA.004.12.1.1 | reverse complement strand
CCGCGATAATATTCGGCCTCGCCGTCGGGAAACGCCAGACAGATGACGGCAACGAAGCGTCCCTTGCGCTGTTGCGGCAAGGCCGCGCCGACCTCCTGCAACGCCACTTCGGTGCGCTGCATGGCCATGCCGAAATCTCTGCTGCCATCCGGGGTTTCGGCCCAGTTGGCGGTGTAGACGCCGGGCGCGCCATCAAGCGCGTCGACGCACAGGCCGGAATCGTCCGACAGCGCCGGCAGGCCGGTCGCCTTGGCGGCGGCGAGCGCCTTGATGTAGGCGTTCTCCTCGAAGGTGGTGCCGGTCTCGTCCGGCTCCGGCAGGCCATACTCCTTGGCCGACTTCGCTTCGAAGCCGAACGGCCCCATCAGGTCGGCGAATTCGCGCAGCTTGCCTTCATTGTGGCTGGCGACGACGATCTTCTTGCCATCAAGAGAATGCATCAAAGGCCCCAGATTCGTGGCTCGGCGAATTCGATCGAATTGCCCGAGGGGTCGCGTATATAGATCGAACGGCCGCCCTGCGGCCACTCGAATTCGCTTTCGATGGCGATCTTCTTCGCCGCGAGATGGGCTTTCCAGCCGGCGATTTCATCGCCGGTCGCCGTAAAGCACAGATGACCTTGGCCGACCGCGCCATGCGGCGGCACCGGCAGCCTGGCGTCAGGCGCCGGCGGCACTTTCGTCGCCTCGGCGTTGAAGACGAGCAGCACGCCCGGCCCGCAGCGGAAGAAGAGGTGGCGGCCGTCGACCTTGCCGAGGAGATTGAGGCCGAGGATGTCGGTGTAGAAGGTTTCCGCTGCGGGAAGATCGGTGACGTAGAGAGCGGATTCAAGGATGGCCGAGGGCGTCACGAGGCGCCCCCCTCTGGCCTGCCGGCCATCTCCCCCTCAAGGGGGGAGATCGGATGCCATTTCGGTATTCGCCAATCTCCGGCGTTGCAGGGTGCGCGACAACGCAGAAGTCGCCAATCTCCCCACTTGAGGGGGAGATGGCCGGCAGGCCAGAGGGGGGCGCTCAAACTCGACATCGAAAAACTAAGCCACCGCCATCTGCTGCAGACTCACCAACCTCTGGATGCCTTTCTTGGCCAGGCCCATCAAGTCCGCGAACTGCTCCTCGGAGAAAGGCTCGCCCTCGGCGGTGCCCTGGATCTCGACGATGCCACCCTTGCCGGTCATGACGAAATTGGCGTCGGTGCCGGCCGAAGAATCCTCGATATAGTCGAGGTCGATGACCGGCTGGCCGTCATGGATGCCGCAGGAGATCGCCGCGACATGGTCCTTCAGCACCTTGGCGACGCTGGCCATCTGGCGCGCTTCCATCCAGCGCAGGCAGTCATACAGCGCCACCCAGCCGCCGGTGATCGATGCGGTGCGGGTGCCACCATCGGCCTGGATGACGTCGCAGTCGACGGTGATCTGCTGCTCGCCCAGCGCCTGCAGGTCGACCACGGCGCGCAGGGAGCGGCCGATCAGCCGCTGGATTTCGAGCGTGCGGCCGCCCTGCTTGCCGGCCGAAGCCTCGCGGCGCATGCGCTCGCCGGTCGAGCGCGGCAGCATGCCGTATTCCGCCGTCACCCAGCCCTTGCCGGAATTGCGCATCCAGCCCGGCACTTTTTCCTCGAGGCTGGCCGTGCACAGGACATGAGTGTCGCCGAACTTCACCAGGCATGAGCCTTCGGCATGCTTGGAGACGCCGCGCTCGAAGGAGATGGCACGCATTTCGTCGAATTGGCGTTTGGAAGGGCGCATTCAGGCTGCTTTCTTGTCATTTTTCGGAATCTTGGCCGGCTTGTAACCGCATGGGACGCGTGGCGCAAAGGAAAATGGCCCGACGATCTGACTCAGACACCGGGTGATCTCACAAAGACACCGGGTGATCTCACACAGACACCGGGTTGCGCGGGTGCAGTGTAAGTCTATATCCTTGGGCCGGAGGTTTTTGGCCGTATGACCAAGGCAGTCGATCCCGCTTCGCAGTCGCCCGCGCTCCAGTCGCTCGACATGCGTTCGCGCGACATCTTCCGGCGCATCGTCGATTCCTACCTCAGGGACGGCGAACCCGTGGGCTCGCGCAGCCTGTCGCGCATCCTGCCGTCTTCGCTGTCGCCGGCCACCATCCGCAACGTCATGAGCGACCTCGAGCATCTCGGCCTGATCTACGCGCCGCACATTTCGGCCGGCCGGCTGCCGACGCAGGCCGGCCTGCGTTTCTTCGTCGATGCCTTCATGGAGCTTGGCGATCTTTCCGACGAGGAGCGCCGCGCCATCGAGGCACAGGTTCGGGCGTCCGGCTCGGGCGCGACGCTGGAACACATGCTGACCGAGGCCAGCCAGATGCTGTCGGGCATGTCGCGCGGCGCCGGCCTGGTGCTGGCCGCCAAGAACGAGGTGGCGCTGAAGCACATCGAATTCATCCAGCTCGAACCGACCAAGGCGCTGGCAGTGCTGGTGTCGCAGAATGGCGACGTCGAAAATCGCGTCGTCGAGCTGCCCGCCGGCATCACCGTCTCGCAACTGCACGAGGCCTCGAATTTCCTTAACGCCCATATACGCGGCCGCACGCTGGCCGAGGCGCGGATCGAGATCGCCCGCATCAAGGAAGAAACCAGGGCCGCGCTCGACACGCTGTCGCAGGACCTAGTCGAGAAGGGGCTGGCGGTGTGGGCCGGCGCCGATAGCGGCCTGCCGGCACGGCTCATCGTGCGCGGGCGCGCCAATCTGCTCGAAAACGTCACCGCCCAGGCCGACATCGAACTGCTGCGGCATCTGTTCGAGGACATGGAGACGCAGGACGGGCTTATCCAGCTGCTTGACCTCGCCGAGCAGGGCTCGGGCGTGCGCATCTTCATCGGCTCGGAAAACAAGCTGTTTTCGCTGTCGGGCTCGTCGCTGGTGGTGGCGCCTTATCGCGACAAGGATGCCCGCGTCGTCGGCGCGCTCGGCGTCATCGGCCCGACCCGGCTGAACTACGCGCGCATCGTCCCAATGGTCGACTATACGGCGCAGCTGATTTCACGCATGCTGCGCTGAGCTGATCCAACCGAGGAGACGATGATGGCGCTCGAAGAATTCAAGGCCCGGATCAGCCTCCTGCTGGAGGAGATGGTCAACCAGCCGGAAGACCAGCACGAGATCCAGGAGCAGTTGCGCGAAAAACTGCAGGAAATGCGCGCCATGGGCCTGCCGCTGCCGGCCGATCTCGTCGAGTTGGAAAAACGCCTCGACGACGATTTTTACGCCGCCGGGACCTGAACCGGGGAACCGGAAGCTTCCTCCACCTCATCATGTGCCGTGGAACGATCGACGAAACCGGTCGTTCCTGTTTTCACGCCCAAACATTGGAGGACCGAATGATGCGTTTTGCCGGCTCCGCACTTTCCGCCGCACTGTTTCTCTCGACCGCTTCATTCGCCCAGCAGGCGGACGAGCCGGTGCTGAAAGGCGCGGACGCCTTCGGTGACTGGCGAGCCGACAAGCCGGGCACACGCCGCCTGATCGAACCGGATGATCTGCCTAAGCCCTATGCCAACAGATCGACCTCTAACAGCGCCGGCGTTGCGGACATGCCGGCAGACGCGAAGCTGCAACTGCCGCCGGGATTCTCGGCCGAGCTGGTTGCATCCGGCATCGACAATCCACGCGTCGTGCGCGTCGCGCCGAACGGCGACCTGTTCGTCGCCGACAGCAAAGCCAACCAGGTCCGCATCTATCGCCTCGCCGAAGGCGGTGCGAGCCCTGTGCAGGACGGCATCTTTGCCGGCAGTCTCAAACGGCCCTATGGCATTGCCTTCTATCCGCCGGGCGCTGACCCGCAATGGGTCTATGTCGCCAATAGCGACAGCATCGTGCGCTTTGCCTACCGCAATGGCGACCTGAAGGCCTCCGGCGATCCGGAAACCATCGTCGGCAACATCCCGGCCAATCATCACTGGACCCGCGACATCGCCTTCTCGCCTGATGGCAAGACGCTTTATCTGTCGGTCGGCTCGGGATCGAATGTCGCCGAGCGCATGGGCAAGGAACCGAAGGGCGGCCTCGACGCCTGGGCGAAGTCGCAGCCGTTGGGTGCAGCCTGGGGTTCCGAAGACGGCCGCGCCGGCGTGCTGGCCTTCGATCCCGATGGCAAGAACGGCCGCATCTTTGCCACCGGCCTGCGCAACTGCTCGGGTATGACCGTGCAGCCGGCGACCGGCGCGCTGTGGTGCGTCGTCAACGAACGCGATGCGCTTGGCGACAATGTGCCGCCCGAATACGCGACCGTGGTCAAGGAGGGCGCCTTCTATGGCTGGCCCTGGTACTATATCGGCGACAATGAGGATCCGCGCCACAAGGGTGAGCGCCCCGATCTTGCCGGCAAAACGACCGTTCCCGATGTGCTGATGCAGGCGCATTCGGCTCCGCTCAACATCGCCTTCTACGAAGGGAAGAGCTTTCCGGCCGAATACAAGGGCGATGCTTTCGTCGCTCTGCACGGTTCATGGAACCGCGGCAACCGGACCGGCTATAAGGTGGTGCGATTGCTGTTCAAGGACGGCAAGCCGACCGGCGAATATGAGGATTTCATCACCGGCTTCGTCTCCAACGGCGAGGTCTGGGGCCGGCCGGTCGGTGTGGCGGTGACCATGGATGGCGCGCTGATCGTCACCGAGGACGGCAACGGTACCATCTGGCGTGTCACCCATGGCGACGGTCGCTCCTGATCTGCTTGGGTAGCGCAGGCCCCCTCACCCGGATTGCCAACCGAATTGCGAAGAGCAATTCGGGACAATCCGACCTCTCCCCGGCGGGTAGAGGAGGTAGGCGGGCCCGTGCTCGTCTCTTCTCCCCAGTGGGGAGAAGGTGGCCGCGAAGCGGCCGGATGAGGGGGCTTCGTGAGGCGAGGCCCCCGATATCTGGTGCAATAGAATCCGACCCCAGGGAATTCAATCTTAGCCGGTCCCATGCGACAAGGCATTCTGATCTGAGACGAATGCCATGACCCTTACCGGATTCCTCGCCTACAGCGCCGCCCTCGGCATCGCAGCCGCGATCCCTGGTCCCGGCATCACCGCGCTGGTCGCGCGTGCGCTCGGCTCCGGCTTCCGCTCGTCGCTGGCGATGTCCTTTGGCCTGATGGTGGGCGACATCACCTATCTGACCGCCGTGGTGCTTGGCCTCGCCTTCGTCGCACAGAGTTTCGGCATGGTTTTCCTGGCCATCAAATGGCTCGGCGTCGCCTATCTCGCCTTCCTCGGCTGGCGCTTCTGGAACAGCGGCATCACGCCCGAGACCGTCGAGGCCCGAACGGGCAGCGCGGGATTGCTGTCGAGCTTTGCCGCCGGCCTGACTGTCACGCTCGGCAATCCGAAGACGATGATCTTCTATCTCGCCATCACGCCGACCATCGTCGACCTGAAAACCATCACGCTGGCAGACTATGGTATCCTCGTCGCGCTGACCGTTGTCGTGCTGTTGGTGGTGCTGGTGCCGTATCTTGCGCTGGCTGCCAAGGCGCGCTGGTTCCTGAAATCTCCGCGCGCGCTCAAGGCGCTGAACCGCACGGCTGCCGGCTTCATGGTCGGTGCTGCTGCAGCGATTGCCGCCCGCCAATAGCGAGCTTTCGGCCAAAGCATTTCGCAAACAGGCCTTTGCGGGAAATGCTTTTCCGAGACGGCACTGTTTTAGACACAGGTCCCACTCGGATATTTTCAATCGACAGTCTATCTTGCACGGTCGAAGGTCCTATCTTGCCTGCAATTCCACTTGCCTGAAATCCTTACTCGCCTGAAGTTCTGGGAGCGAAACAAATGAAGAAGCCCGCCACATCAGCCCGCGTGCCCGGCCGCGGCCGCGTCTACGATTCCATCACCGACACGATCGGCGATACGCCCCTGGTGCGGCTCGACAAGTTCGCCCGGGAAAAGGGCATCGTCGCCAATCTCATCGCCAAGCTCGAATTCTTCAATCCGATCGCCTCGGTCAAGGACCGCATCGGCGTGGCGATGATCGAGGCGCTGGAGGCGTCGGGCAAGATCTCTCCCGGCAAGACCACGCTGATCGAACCGACGTCGGGCAACACCGGCATTGCGCTTGCCTTCGCCGCTGCCGCCAAGGGCTACAAGCTGATCCTAACGATGCCCGAAACGATGTCGATCGAGCGCCGGAAAATGCTGGCGCTGCTGGGCGCCGAGCTGGTGCTGACAGAAGGCCCGAAAGGTATGAAGGGCGCCATCGCCAAGGCCGACGAACTGGCAGCGACGATCCCCAACGCGATCATCCCGCAGCAGTTCGAGAACCCGGCCAATCCAGAAATCCATCGCACGACGACGGCCGAGGAAATCTGGAACGATACGCATGGCGAGGTCGACATCTTCGTCGCCGGCATCGGCACCGGCGGCACCATCACCGGCGTCGGCCAGGTGCTGAAGAAGCGCAAGCCCTCCGTGCATGTCGTCGCCGTCGAGCCGGACTCCTCGCCTGTTC
>NZ_RZRK01000327.1:0-6469 GCF_003997835.1 Mesorhizobium sp. M7A.F.Ca.CA.004.12.1.1 | reverse complement strand
GGACGCCGCAGTGCTCTCCGGGCACGCCACACTGGAAGAAGCCGCCGCCATTCTCTGGGCTCTGCCGGAACCGGTGGCTTTCGAAGCACCGTCGCCGGATGTGCCCCATCAAGCCGGCCGGGCCTCGGCTTTTGCGCAACTTGCCGTGCTTGCCGGCCAAGGGCGCCCGTCGCTTGGGCGCAACCGGGCCTCGCTGCATGCCGATGCCGCGCACGCTGTCGGCGTGCTGGTCGCCGCGCTGGGCGCACCGGCAGGACCAGATCCCGTCCATCAGCGGCTGGCGCAGGCCTGGTCGGTGGACGCCGGCGGCGCCAATGCGATCCGCCGCGCGCTTGTCCTGCTTGCCGATCATGAACTGAATGCGTCGACCTTCGCCGCGCGCGTCGCAGCCTCGACCGGCGCGCCGCTGGCCGCTTGCCTGCTGGCCGGGCTCGCGACGCTGTCAGGCCCTCGCCATGGCGGTGCCGGCGAGGCGGTGATGCAACTGGCCGAGGATGCGGCCCGACATGGCGCCGATGCGACGATCCGGCGCTGGCTCAGCCACGACCGGCCATTGCCGGGGTTCGGTCATCAGCTCTATCCTGACGGCGATCCCCGAGGGGCGGCGCTTCTGTCGGTGATCGAGGTTGACGGCACACTATCTTCGCTGCGCGATGCTGCCCTTGCGGCGACCGGCGCGCTTCCCAATATCGACTTTGGGCTGGCAGCGCTGACGCGCAGCCTCGGCTTGCCGCGCGATGCGCCGTTTCGCCTGTTTGCGCTCGCACGCAGCGTCGGCTGGGCCGAGCACACGGTCGAACAGATCACAAGCGGAAGTGTCATCAGGCCGCGCGGCCGCTATGAGGGCGTGCTGGTGTAGGGTTGCAAGAGCGCCAAGCGCTCAGGACATCGTGTCGAGCTTGCGCTGCATGGCCGCGATCTGGTCCTTCAGTTCCTGAAGATCGTCGGGTTTTTCTGACGTTTCCTTCCTGGCCGGCTCGGGCGATGGCGCGGCGGCTGGCGCGGTGCCGGCGGGCGGGAACGGCGTGAACAGCCGCATCGCATTCTGGAACATTTCCATGTTGCGGCGTGTCTGTTCCTCCAGCGCCTTGATCGGCGTGGTGATCTTCATCATGTCGAGCGGCGACTTGCCGATCGCCCCCTTCATCTGCTCGCGAAAGCGCTCCTGCTCCTTGGAAAAGGCAAGCATCGACTGTTCGAGGAAGCTCGGCACGATCATCTGCATCTGGTCGCCGTAATAAGCGATGAGCTGGCGCAGGAACGGGATCGGCAGCATGTTCTGCCCGTCCTTGTTCTCCAGTTCGAAGATGATCTGTGTCAGCACCGGATGCGTGATGTCGTCGCCGGTCTTGGCGTCCTGGACGGTGAACTCCTCGCCCTTCTTGACCATCTCGGCGAGGTCCTCGAGCGTCACATAGGTGCTGGTGCCGGTGTTGTAGAGGCGGCGATTGGCGTATTTCTTGATGATGATCGGATCGTCTTTAGCGGCCATCTACATCCTCCCGGGGACACCGGCGCGCCTCTGAGCAAGCCGCCGATAACGATTGTGCCTTTTTTTTGAGGATATGCGCAAAAGCTTCACAATTCCAAGCAGTTTGTGCAGTGCGGGATCACTAAATGCTGCATAGCAGGCAAAATATGCTGCGCAGCAATGGACGAATGGTCGCCCTGGCAAGGCACGGCCTGCTTGCGGCGCATGGGCGCCATGCCCATTTCCGGTTTGACTTGGGGTTGGGAAAGGGCAAGAAAAGTCCCCAACGACAGAGCAACACCCTTGAAGTCTGGAGAAGAAAATGTCCGCTTCCATCGTCATTGCCAGTGCGGCGCGCACGCCGGTCGGCTCCTTCAACGGCGCCTTCGCCGCCACCCCTGCGCATGAACTCGGCGCCGTCGTCATCAGGGAATTGCTGTCGCGTGCCGGTGTCGAACCAGGCGAGGTCGACGAGGTCATCCTCGGCCAGGTGCTGACCGCCGCGCAAGGCCAGAACCCGGCCCGCCAGGCATCGATCAATGCCGGCCTGCCCAAGGAAACCACAGCCTGGGGCCTCAATCAGGTTTGCGGCTCGGGCCTGCGTGCCATTGCGCTCGGCATGCAGCAGATCGCCATCGGCGACGCCAAGGTGATCATCGCCGGCGGCCAAGAATCGATGTCGCTTTCGACGCATGCCCAGCACCTGCGCGCCGGCGTCAAGATGGGCGACTTCAAGCTGATCGACACCATGATCAAGGACGGGCTGTGGGACGCCTTCAACGGCTATCACATGGGCAACACCGCCGAAAACGTCGCGCGTCAGTTCCAGATCACCCGCGAAGACCAGGACCAGTTCGCGCTCGCCTCGCAAAACAAGGCCGAGGCCGCGCAGAAGGCCGGCAAGTTCAAGGACGAGATCGTCGCCGTCACCATCAAGGGCAAGAAGGGCGACACCATCGTCGACCAGGACGAATACATTCGCCACGGCGCCACGATCGACGCCATGACCAAGCTGAAACCGGCTTTCGACAAGGACGGCACGGTGACCGCCGCCAACGCCTCCGGCATCAATGACGGTGCCGCCGGCGCGCTGCTGATGAGCGAGGCGGAAGCGGTGAGGCGCGGCATCACCCCGCTGGCACGCATCGTGTCCTGGGCAACCGCCGGCGTCGATCCGCAGATTATGGGCACCGGCCCGATCCCAGCATCGCGCAAGGCCTTGGAAAAGGCCGGCTGGTCGGTCGGCGATCTCGACCTGGTCGAGGCCAACGAGGCCTTTGCGGCACAGGCCTGCGCCGTCAACAAGGACATGGGCTGGGATCCCTCGATCGTCAACGTCAATGGCGGCGCCATCGCCATCGGCCACCCGATCGGTGCGTCCGGCGCCCGCGTCTTCAACACGCTGGTCTTCGAAATGCGCCGGCGCGGCGCCAAGAAAGGCCTCGCCACCTTGTGCATCGGCGGCGGCATGGGCGTCGCCATGTGCATCGAAGCACTCTGAAAAAGAAGTGAGTAGCAAATAGGGAGTAGTCAATAGGGAAGAATTGCGTCAGCGCGACGGGACGTAGATCCCTACTCGCTATTCGCTACTCCCTATTCGCTCTCCCGACCAAAGGGAGGGAACACGCATGACCAAGGTAGCAATCGTCACAGGCGGATCGCGCGGCATCGGCGCGGCGATCTCGATCGCATTGAAGACCGTCGGCTATTCGGTTGCCGCGAACTATGCCGGCAATGACGCCGCAGCGGCGAAATTCAAGGCCGAGACCGGCATTCCGGTCTACAAATGGTCGGTCGCCGACTATGATTCCTGCGCCGCCGGCATCAAGCAGGTCGAGGCCGATCTCGGCCCGGTCTCGGTGCTGGTCAACAATGCCGGCATCACCCGCGACGCCATGTTCCACAAGATCACGCGCGAGCAGTGGAAAGAGGTCATCGACACCAACCTGTCCGGCGTCTTCAACATGACGCATCCGCTGTGGAGCGGCATGCGCGACCGCAAGTTCGGCCGCGTCATCACCATTTCCTCGATCAACGGCCAGAAGGGCCAGGCCGGCCAGGTCAACTATTCCGCCGCCAAGGCCGGCGACATCGGTTTCAGCAAGGCTCTCGCTCAAGAGGGAGCACGCGCCGGCATCACCGTCAACGTCATCTGCCCTGGCTACATCGCCACCGAGATGGTCAAGGCGATTGACGAGAGGGTGCTCAACGACCGCATCATCCCACAAATCCCCGTCGGCCGCCTCGGCGAACCGGAAGAGATCGCGCGCTGCGTCGTCTTCCTCGCATCCGAAGATGCCGGCTTCATCACCGGCTCGACCATCACGGCCAATGGCGGCCAATACTTCGCCTGACGACGTGGCGATGTAGGAGATCGACGGGCCGGCACACCGGCCCGTTTCCGGCACGGTCCCTTTGACGTGCTCGCGACCGTAGCTGACCCAATTCGGCACGCAGAGGTTAACAGCCACCCGCCGCCCTGTGCGAAAGCTGCTTCGTAACCTGTGGATTCTCGGTGGATAAGCTGTTCACAACACAAGATATTGGGGTGAACAAATCGGGAAAATCGCGCCATCGCTGATTCGTCGCCGATTCGTTCCGGCTATGAGCCGAACGTTAACGACGACAGCCGGAATCGTCTGCCCAACTGCTTAACGCAGGTTAAGAAAGATCAACAATTTCATCATGTTGGTTGAGGCGCGCCTAGCCGCCGTGATTGTTTCCAGGCAAAGGTTAACGGCAACACCCTCTTAGCATGAAACGGGCCAGTTCAGCGATTCAGCATGTGGTGCGACTCGCGGCCGCGAAATCCACATGTAGCCGTGAACAAAAGCTGAATCTGCAGGAGTCACTGATTCGTCGCCGATTCGTTCCAGACTCGTTCTATCCGTTAATCCGCAGCCGATTGGAAGCTTGACAAAACCACCTTCTCGCCGCCGGCGGAACATTCCGCTTTCGCTTCGCGCCCGAAATCCCTATGTGTCGCCTGTCATACGCGCCATTTGAGGCACGCTCCCGACAACCAGAGGCCAGAAGCCTTATTTCCAGGTCCCAGAAGCCTTATTCTAGGTTGATGAACATCCAGCCCAAACACACAGAGCCGCTGATCCTGTCGGGCCGCGACGTGACCGCCGTGCTCGGGCCGACCAACACCGGCAAGACCCATCTCGCCATCGAGCGCATGGTGGCGCATGAGAGTGGGATCATCGGCCTGCCGCTCAGACTTCTGGCGCGCGAGGTCTACGCCCGCGTCTGCGAAAAGGTCGGCGCCCACAAGGTTGCGCTGATCACCGGCGAGGAAAAGATCCAGCCGCCGGGCGCCAGATATTCGGTCTGCACCGTCGAGGCCATGCCGCGCGAGACCGACGCCGCCTTTGTCGCCATCGACGAGGTGCAGCTCGCCGGTGACCTCGAGCGCGGCCACATCTTCACCGATCGCATCCTGCACCTTCGCGGCCGTCAGGAAACGCTGCTGCTGGGTGCTGCCACCATGCATGGCATCCTGCAGCGCCTGCTGAGGGGTGTCTCGGTGGTGACGCGGCCGAGGCTGTCGCATCTTGCCTATGCCGGTTCCAAGAAGCTGACCCGCCTGCCGCGGCGCACGGCGATCGTCGCCTTCTCCGCCGACGAGGTCTACGCCATCGCCGAGTTGATCCGCCGCCAGCAGGGCGGTGCCGCCGTCGTGCTCGGCGCGCTCTCGCCGCGCACCCGCAACGCCCAGGTGGCGCTGTTCCAGTCCGGCGATGTCGACTACCTCATCGCTACCGACGCAATCGGCATGGGTCTCAATCTCGATCTCGACCACGTCGCCTTCGCCCAGAACCGCAAGTTCGATGGCTTCCAGTACCGCAACCTGACCGCGGCCGAGCTCGGCCAGATCGCCGGCCGCGCCGGCCGGCATCTGCGTGACGGCACCTTCGGTGTCACCGGCCAGGTCGACCCGCTCGACGAAGAGCTGATCAAGAAGATCGAAGGCCACGATTTCGATCCGGTGAAGGTGCTGCAGTGGCGCACCGCGCATTTCGACTTTGCCAGCCTCGACGCGCTGAAGCGCTCGATCGAGACCAACGCTCCGGTCGAGGGACTGACGCGGGCATTGCCTGCCGTCGACGCACAGGCGCTCGAGCATCTGTCGCGCGACGAAGACATCCGCGCGCTCACCACCAATGCCAAGCGCGTGGCGCTGCTGTGGGAAGCCTGCGCGCTGCCCGACTACCGCAGGATCGCGCCGGCGCAGCATGCCGACCTCATTGCCTCGATCTACACGGACCTCGCACGCCACGGCCATGTCGACGAGAATTACATGGCCGAGCAGGTGCGCCGCGCCGACACCACCGAGGGCGACATTGACACGCTGTCGCATCGCATAGCCCAGATCCGCACCTGGACATTCGTGTCGAACCGGCCCGGCTGGCTGGCCGATCAGGCACACTGGCAGGAAAAGACGCGCGAAATCGAAGACAGATTGTCGGATGCGCTGCATGAGCGGTTGACGAAACGCTTCGTAGACCGCAGGACTTCCGTCCTCATGCGGCGCCTTAGAGAAAATACCATGCCTGAAGCCGAAATTAGCCCTACCGGAACCGTCCTTGTCGAAGGCCACCATGTCGGCGAGTTGCAAGGGTTCCGCTTCACCGCCGACCAGACCGCCGGCGGCGAAGACGCCAAGGCGGTGCGCACCGCTGCCCAGAAGGCGCTGGCCGCCGAGTTCGAATCGCGCGCCGAACGCTTCGGCGCCTGCGCCAATGGCGACATCGCGCTCGGCTCGAACGGCACGCTGCGCTGGATCGGCGCGCCGATCGGCACGCTTGTATCAGGCGAAGACGCGCTGAAGCCGCGGTTGGTGCTGCTGGCCGACGAACAACTGACCGGCCCGGCGCGCGACAAGGTTGCCGCGCGTGCCGAGCGTTTCGTCAATTTCCAGATCGAGTCGCTGCTGAAGCCACTGGTCGACTTGAAAAACGCCGACCAGATTTCCGGCATCGGCCGCGGCATCGC
>NZ_RZRK01000326.1:0-6476 GCF_003997835.1 Mesorhizobium sp. M7A.F.Ca.CA.004.12.1.1 | reverse complement strand
CGCATCAGAGCCTCCACCGCTTCAACCCGGTCCGATTTGACATCCTGGATAGGCTGATAAACCAGTGAAACGAGATTCTGGCCGATCGCGATCTTCAGCAAGGCCGCGATGTTCTCGCTCTCGTCGCTGCTTTGCGGATCGGTTGGATCGAACAGCCGGGCACAATTTCGGCCGCCGGCTTTTGCCAGATAGAGAGCGCGATCGGCCTCGTGGATGATCTTCTCCAGCTTGGCGCCGGTCTGCGTCCTGGTGAATGCGGCGCCAACGCTCACCGTTACGATCGAGACGCCGTCGCGCCGCAGTTCGTGCGTCAGCGCCAGGTTCTCGACCGTGCTGCAAATGGCTTCCGCTATATCCAGTATCTGCTCTTTTTTCTCCATGCGAGCCAGGACGATGAACTCTTCACCGCCATAGCGGCCGATGGAGCCATTATACTGCTTGATCATGTCGCTAAGGGCATTGGCGACATGGATCAGGCAGCGGTCGCCTTCCTGATGGCCGTAGCAGTCGTTGAATTTCTTGAAGAAGTCCACGTCGATGAGGATCGCCCCGAAGCTGGTACCGACCTTTTGCCAATCGCTCCAGTAGTCCCGCAGCTTCTCGTCGATCGCGCGCCGGTTCTCCAGACCCGTCAGCGGATCGGTCCGCGACAACCTCAGCAGGGCCTTGCCGCGTTCGGTCGCCTCATTGTGCTGGATCTTGGCTTCCAGGGCATTCAGAAAGACGTTGTAGCGTTCCTCATTCAGTTTCCAGTTCACATACGAGGTGAACGTGAAACAGGATATATAGAAAGCCCCGAATACCATTTTGTATGTAAGGGTTGAAGGAACGAAGTAATTTACGATGTAAAGTATACACAATATTATTGCCGAGGTTACGATAGAAAGCTTGAAATTGAACGTAAAGAAAAGATTTGCGCTCATCATGAATATGGTCCCAAAGACCATGTAGTAAGAGACGCTTTCCTTGTCCGCGCCAAGAACCGCTGGGCACAACCAACCAACATAGCCGAAGATGATGGCTCCGGCGCAGGTCACGTCGAGCCATTCCGTTCCAATCCCCCGGCGAAGCTGTGCTTCGAGGATCAAAAGCGCGCTCAAGCCGACTGCGAAGCGCGCCGTGATCGTGTAGGCAGCAACATCCGGGATCAGCAGCAGATCCGTTGCCGAAAACAAGAGATAGATCGCAACCGCAATCCAGAGCCCTGGCCTGGCTTCTCCTCTTCGCGTCGCCTGCGCTTCGGTGCGGTAAAGGGTGCGGAGCTCGTCGGCGCTCAGTTCATAGCGCGGCTCGTACGGCTCCGCATCAACCGTATCGACCAATACGGAGGACAGGTGTTCGTTCATCACAATAGACCCCGTTTGAAAGGGATTTTGTTTTCCGAACTCATTTCCAGCTTCTGCCCCCACGCGGGCCGGCTCCTTTGGACGCGACGGCGATTGCGACGCCGGGCAAACAAATGCAATCGCGCAAGACAAGTTTCCGTTAACTCGAACCCGGAATTCGGGCCGGAAGCCGTCTAAAGAGGAACATGGTTGGCGGGAAATTAATCATAACGATAAAATGCCGTCAGCCCGACATTGGCAAATGGAGCATTCTACGCAATAAGTTAACCGACTGTTAACTATGGAGTGATGGCGTGCAGACCGTTCTTGATGGCAAAAGCTTGATTACTGCCGCGATGCTCGCCGGCACGCTGCCTCGGGGAAAGCTCGAGCATCATGGCGAAGCGTTCGAAACCGCGCGCGCGGAGCTGGCGCTCATTCTCCACGCGACACAGCAGCAGATCGAACAGGACAAGAACCCCGCCGAGATCGTCGGTCGCTTGCTGTCCTTCCTCAATGGCCTGCATTCCAAGGTTCATCCCGACGTCTGGCATGCGTTGATACCGGTGGCGCAGAACCATCCGATCCTGAAGTATTTTCTCGAGGATCCGCTGACGCACTGGTCCTTCACCAAGCCCAGGGGCTATTCCGGCGACGCGCAGTTGCTTGATTACATCTATTGCGATCCGCACGTGGCAGAGAGCGTGGCCAACGCCTCGGAGATCGGCAAGGCGCTCTATAGCCATACCCAGAACGTACCCTCATGCGTCGCGGCACGGGAACGACGCGACCTCCTGACCCGATATGTCGACGAGATTGCGGTCAAGAATGGACCGCAAACCGAGATCCTGGCGATCGCGGCCGGCCATTTGCGGGAGGCCAATCGCTCGGTCGCCTTGACGGAGGGCCGTCTCAAGCGCTGGGTTGCGCTCGATCAGGATCCCCAGAGCGTTGGGCTGATCGCGCGCGACTTCCAGGGCACCGCGGTCGAAGCCATCGACGGCTCGGTGCGAACCGTGCTCACGCGGGGTCACAAGCTCGGCAAGTTCGATTTCATCTATGCCTCCGGCCTTTACGACTACCTCGCCCACAACGTCGCGGTGAAACTCACGAAGACCTGCCTGCAGATGCTGAAGCCGAACGGGACGTTCCTGTTTGCGAACTACGCCGAGGGCACGCCTGACGCCGGCTACCGGGAGACATTCATGGACTGGGTGTTGCTGCTGCGATCGGAGGTCGATATGTGGAACATCGTCAATGCCAGCGTCGACCGCAACACCGTCGAGGCGCGGGTGTTCTTCGGCGAGAACCGCAACGTGCTTTATGCCGTCATCGAAAAGCGCGGATAGCGACCGCCTGGACTGCACCAGCC
Source organism: Mesorhizobium sp. M7A.F.Ca.CA.004.12.1.1 (assembly GCF_003997835.1). Lineage (NCBI taxonomy): Bacteria > Pseudomonadati > Pseudomonadota > Alphaproteobacteria > Hyphomicrobiales > Phyllobacteriaceae > Mesorhizobium > Mesorhizobium sp. M7A.F.Ca.CA.004.12.1.1. The sequence continues at coordinate 3,779 of NZ_RZRK01000326.1, read as the reverse complement.
TGGGCGTGCCTTTGGCTTGCACCTCCGGCCGCCTTCCGCTATAGAGCCGCCACCCGCGTAGACACCCTTGGAGGCAACGCGGCGGAAGGCCGCCTTCCCGCATGATCCCGAAAAGTGGATTCCGGTTTTCGGACCAGATCATGCATGGGTATGTCGGCTTTCGACGTTTACGGTCCAGGCACTCTGCCAACCGTGAGCGCTCCAGTAAACCGAAAGGAAATGCCATGAGCCACGACACTTACGAGCTCAAGGCCGAAGCACGCGAACAGGTCGGTAAGGGGTCCGCCCGTGCAGTTCGCCGCAACGGTAAAGTGCCTGCAGTAATCTATGGTGACAAGCAGCCTCCCCTGGCTATCGCGCTCACCTACAAGGATATCTACTACAAGATCCATGGCGGTGGGTTTCTGACCACGATCGCCACGATCGATGTCGACGGCAAGAAGATCCAGGTCCTGCCGAAGGACTTCCAGCTCGACCCGGTCAAGGATTTCCCTGTCCATGTCGACTTCCTGCGCATCGGCAAGGACACCGAAGTCAATGTCGACGTGCCTGTCCACTTCATCAACGAGGACAAGTCGCCCGGCATCAAGCGCGGCGGCGTGCTCAACATCGTGCGTCACGAAGTCGAGTTCCACTGCCCGGCCAATGCGATCCCGGAGTTCATCACCGTCGATCTCACCGGCGCCAACATCGGCGACTCGATCCACATCTCGGCGGTCAAGCTGCCGGCTGGCGTCAAGCCTGTGATCTCCGACCGCGACTTCACCATCGCGACCATTGCCGGTTCGTCGGCGATGAAGCCGGAGACGGAAGAGACGGCTGAAGCAGCTGCACCTGAAGCGGCTCCTGCCGCCGACGAGAAGTAACTCTTTCACGCCCGGAGCAGGCGATGCTGCTGTTTGCAGGTCTCGGCAATCCGGGCGCGAAATACGCTGACAACCGCCACAATGTCGGTTTCATGGCGGCGGACGCAATCGCCCGCCGCCATTCCTTTTCGCCCTGGTCGAAGAAATTCCAGGGCCTCATTTCCGAGGGCACGCTCGGCGGCGAAAAAATCGTCCTGATCAAGCCGCAGACCTTCATGAACCTGTCCGGCCAGTCGGTCGGCGAAGCACTGCGCTTCTACAAGCTCGAGCTTTCCGCGCTCACCGTCTTCTATGACGAGATCGACCTTGCCGAAGGCAAGCTGCGCATCAAGACCGGTGGCGGCGCCGGCGGCCACAACGGCATCCGGTCGATCGACGGTCATATCGGCAATGGCTATCGCCGCGTGCGCATCGGCGTCGGCCATCCCGGCGTCAAGGAAATGGTCCAGCACCATGTGCTCGGCAATTTCGCCAAAGCCGACCGCGAATGGCTCGACCCGCTGCTCGACGCGATCGCCGATAATGCCGCCATGATCGTCAAGGGCGACGAATCCGGCTTCATGAATAAGGCCAGTCTCGCCGTCCAGGGCAAGGCCGGGCCGGAGCCCGAAAAGCCAGCGCAGAAGCAGTCGGCGCACAAGCAGCAAAGTCATGTCCGCCAAGCACGGCCTCAACAGCCGGTGGTCAAGCTGCCGGAAAGCGGTCCAATGGCCGCCATGCTGAAGAAGCTGTTCGGCGGCAAGGACTGAGCATCAAGGGGACCGAAGGGCTTGACGTTGATCACCCCTATCGCCCATAGCCCTGATCAAATTTCTATTTTCCCGATAGGACCGAACAAAAATGGGTTTCAAATGCGGCATCGTTGGCTTGCCCAACGTCGGCAAGTCGACGCTTTTCAACGCGTTGACCAGAACGGCTGCGGCGCAAGCCGCCAACTATCCATTCTGCACCATCGAACCGAACACCGGCGAGGTGGCGGTGCCAGATCCGCGCCTGCAGAAGATCGCCGCGATCGCCAAGTCGAAGGAGATCATTCCAACTCGCATCTCTTTCGTCGACATTGCCGGCCTGGTGCGCGGTGCCTCGAAGGGCGAAGGGCTGGGCAACCAGTTTCTCGCCAACATCCGTGAGGTCGACGCCATCGTGCATGTGCTGCGCTGCTTCGAGGATGACGACATCACCCATGTCGAGGGCCGCATCGACCCCGTCGCCGATGCCGAGACGGTCGAGACCGAGCTGATGCTTGCCGACCTCGACAGCATCGAGCGCCGCATCGTCCAGATCCGCAAGCGCGCCGGCAGCAAGGACAAGGAAGCGACGACCGTGCTGCCGTTGATGGAGGCAGCGCTCGAACTGCTGCAGGCCGGCAAGCCGACCCGCATCCTGCTCAAGGGTATTTCGGCCGAAGATTTGCGCATCCTGCAGGGCCTGAACCTTCTGACCTCGCATCCCGTGCTCTATGTCTGCAATGTCGCGGAGGCCGATGCCGCCACCGGCAACGAACACACCAGGGCCGTGGAAAAGATGGCCACCGCGCAAGGCGCCGGCACCGTGGTGATCTCGGCGGCGATCGAAGCCGAAGTCGCGCAACTCTCGGACGAGGAAGAGATGGAATTCCTGTCCTCGCTCGGCCTCGACGAGCCCGGCCTCAACAAGGTCATCCGCGCCGGCTACGACCTGTTGCACCTCATCACCTATTTCACCGCCGGGCCGAAGGAGACGCGCGCCTGGACGATCCATAAAGGCGACAAGGCGCCTCAGGCCGCCGGTGTCATCCACACCGATTTCGAGCGCGGCTTCATCCGCGCCCAGACCATTTCCTACAACGACTTCGTCACACTGGGCGGCGAAGTCGCGGCCAAGGAAGCCGGCAAGGCGCGCGACGAAGGCAAGGAATATGTCGTCCAGGACGGCGACGTGCTGTTGTTCAAGTTCAACACTTGATGCCCTGAAGCGGTCGAGAACATCCCGGCAAGCTGTCGGCGAAGTTCCTCGATACATGCTTCCAAGGCGACGGCGGCCATCCGCCCGACAGCCGCTTGTCTTGATTTTGTCACGTCACAGGTCTAAGCGGCAGACGCACGGTCGGCGCTGACGTCGAGAACCGTGCAATCCAACACGACGCGTCAATCCGAACGCACCCCCAGCAAGGGATATCAGGCGATGATCAAGGCCTTCGTCGTGGACAATGACCGCCTGCGCGTCGTCGACGATCTCCTGGCAAACAGCGAGACCATCGTCTGGGCGGACCTGTTCAACCCGACAAAGGAAGAGGAAGCGACGATCGAGAGCTGGCTCGGCGTTGCCATTCCGACGCGCGAGGAGATGGAGGAGATCGAGATTTCGAGCCGCCTCTATGTCGAGGACGGCGCCTATTTCATGACCGCCACCCTGCCCGCCCAGACCGAAATCGACGATCCCTTGATGTCGCCGGTTACCTTCGTGCTCGCCGGCACAAGGCTGATCACGGTGCGCTACCACGAACCGAAAGCTTTCAAGACCTTTCCGCAGCGCGCCGAAAAGGTGGCGACCGGCTGCACCAGCGGCGACACCATCCTGATCGGCTTGCTGGAGGCGATCGTCGACCGTCTCGCCGACATTCTGGAACGCGCCGGCCGCGACATCGAGGCGATCTCGCGCGATATCTTCGAGGCGCGGTCGACCAAGGTTTCCAAGCGCAACCGTGATTTCCAGGAGTTGCTGAAAGCCATCGGCCGCAAGGAGGACATTGCCTCCTCGATCCGCGACAGCCTGATCTCGCTGCAGCGCCTGGCAGGCTTCTTCGCCCATGCCTCGACCCGCACCAAGATGAGCAAGGACACCAAGGCGCGCATCAAGACGCTGTCTCGCGACGTGCTGTCGCTCGCCGACCACGCCACCTTCCTGTCGCAGAAGATCTCCTTCCTGCTAGAC
>NZ_RZRK01000325.1:0-6482 GCF_003997835.1 Mesorhizobium sp. M7A.F.Ca.CA.004.12.1.1 | reverse complement strand
GGGTTTGTATCCTTAACGAATTTCGGCGTTTACCTCTTGTTTTAGCTTTGTTTTCCTCAAATTAAGCACGCCATTTAACGACGGATTCAAGCCTGCACGGCATTCTCGAAAGCATCGGAAGAGCATCCGGCAAGACGAAAGAAGGCAGCTCTCGGGAGCCTGACAGGGGCCGGAAAACAGGGGATTGAAATGGCACGTTTTGAAATGCTTGAAGCAGGTTTCGGCGCTATGGGAGCAACTGCCCAGGCCGACATCCTTTTCGAATTGGGCATGATGTATGCGACCGGCCGCGATTGCGAGACCGATGTCGTTGCCGCCCACAAATGGTTCAACATCGCCGCAATCAAGGGCTCGGCCCGCGCCGCCGAGCTGCGCTCGGAACTGTCGGCCGCCATGTCGAAGGTCGAGATCGCCACGGCGCTGCGCGAAGCCCGCGAATGGATGACCATGCACTGAAATCTGCCAATCGCAGACAGATCCATCGAAGACAGGGAAGCTCCGGGATCAAGGCCGCACAGACGGCCAGACCCGGCGAAATTGAAGGCCGCGCAAGACGGTCACGAAGGCAAGGGAAAGAACGCGGCAGGCCGCAAGGCCCAGTCGTGCGCGACACAGGGAAGCTGAGCGGATTTTTAGGCGCGGGGGCGCCTGGAGATTGCTCGACGGGCAAAAAAGCCGCGACCAGCCGGAACAAGGCTGGCGTGGCTTTTTGCGTGGATGACGTCTTGCAGGCCCAATCGAGCGGCGCCAATGCGCCTAGACAGGCCGAATGAAGGATGAAATTGTCCGGCCTCTCTGGAAGAAGCGCGGCCGGGGCGGCCGCGCGTGAGTGGAGGAGTTCTACCATCATGAAAAAATTGAGTATTTTGAACGCGGCCATATTCGGCCTGATGTTGAGCACGCCGGTCGCATTCGCAGACGACATCACCTTTGCGGTGGTGGGCCCGATGACAGGACAGCTCGCCACCATCGGCGATCAGTTCAAGCAGGGCGCACAGGCTGCCGCCGATGCGATCAACGCCGCGGGCGGTGTCGACGGTCGTCAGATCAAGCTGAGCATCGAAGACGACCAATGCGATCCCAAGCAGGCCGTGTCGGTTGCCAACCGCGTCGTCGCCGATGGCGTCAAGTTCATCGACGGCCATGCCTGCTCGGGTTCCAGCATTCCGGCATCAGCTGTCTATGCCGAAGCCGGCGCCTTGATGATGAGCCCGGCCTCGTCAAACCCGGTGCTGACCGATGCGGCAGCCAAGGCCGGCTGGCCGACGATCATGCGCCTTTATACGCGAGACGACGCGCAGGGCGCCTTCATCGGCCCATGGATCGCCAAGAAGTTTGCCGGCAAGAATGTCGTCGTCCTGCATGACAAGAGCGCCTACGGACAGGGCGTGGCTGACGCCGTCAGGGCAACGATGAATGCCGGCGGCCTCAAGGAGGTCTATTATGACGGCATCAACGCTGGCGAGAAGGACTATTCGGCTCTCGTCACCAAGCTCAAGGATTTGAAAGCCGACGTTGTTTATTTCGGCGGCTACCATCCTGAAGCCGGCCTGATCCTGCGTCAGTCGGCGGAACAGAATCTGAAGTTCCAGCTGATCATGCCGGACTCCATCGCCTCGCCGGAATTCTGGCAGGTTGCCGGCCCGGCCGGCGAGGGCACCATGTTCGTCTTCCCGTCGGATCCGCAGGCAAAGCCGGAAGCCAAGGCAGCCGTCGAGAAGATCAAGGCCGGCGGTTTCGTGCCGGAGGGTTTCACGCTGTTCTCTTACGCCACCATCCAGGCTTTCGCCGAAGGCATCAAGCGTGCCGGCAGCGACGACCCGGCCAAGGTTGCCGAAGCGTTGAAGAACGGTACGCCGATCAGCACCGTTGTCGGTGATGTCACCTTCGACGAGAAGGGCGACCTCAAGAATGCCAGCTACGACATCAACCAGTGGCATGACGGCAAATACGCGCCGATCGCGCAGTAATCGCCACCCTGCGACTGGATGGCATAGAGAAATGGCCGGGTTCATCCCGGCCATTTTTTTGCTTCCCCTGTCGTGGCCTTCCGAACCGTCAGCTCACTGCTGTGGTCGCGGCGTTGTGCTCCTCGACGAACCGCACCAGCACCGTTCCGTCGGTGACCTGTGCGCCCTCTGTGGCGATCTCGGCGATCACGCCGTCATGCGGCGCGGCGATGGTGTGCTCCATCTTCATCGCCTCGAGGATCAGCAGCGGCTGGCCCTTGATCACCGTATCGCCTTTTCCCACGCGCACCAGCTTGACCAATCCCGGCATCGGCGCACGCAGGCTGCCGGTGCTTGCCGCCGCCTCATCGGCCCGTGCCAACGGGTCCGGCACGGCGAAGGTGTAGCCAACGGCGCCTTCGAACACGGTAATATGGCCTGGCCAGCGGGCGAGGCGTGGCGTGGCGCGAAAATCATGCGAATTGGTGTCGCCATAGGGCTTGTCCAGCGCGACCTGGAATCGTCCGTCCGCCCGCACCGAAACCTTCGCCGCGATATCGTCTTCGCCGAACTTCAGCCATGTGCGTCGCGCCACGCTGTGGAAATGGGCATAGCCGACAAGCGACGACCACGGATCGTCGGATGACGGGGTTGCGCCGGCACCGGAGGCCGCAAGAGCGGCGGCAGCAATGGTTTCGTCGCTCGGCGGCGGGACGGTCGCCAAGGTTTCTTGGTGTCTGCCAATCAGGCTGGTGTCGACATCGCCTGCAGCAAAATCCGGATCGGCGGCGAGAGCGGCAAGAAAGGCGGTGTTGACGGTCGAGCCGGCGATCTCGGTCCGGGATAGCGCCGCGCCAAGCGCTTCCAGAGCCCCCTGACGGTCCGTGGCGTGGACGATCAGCTTGGCAATCATCGGGTCGTAATAGGGCGAGATGGCGTCACCCGCCCGCACGCCGGTCTCTATGCGCATTGTGGCGCCTTCGGAGGCTGCGTCTGGAAATTTCAGATGATGCAGCGTGCCGGTCGCCGGCAGGAACCCTTTTGCCGCGTCCTCGGCATAAATGCGCGCCTCGAAGGCATGGCCGACGAGCGCGATCTCGCTTTGCGTCTTCGGCAGCTTTTCGCCGCTGGCGACCCGCAACTGCCACTCGACCAGATCGGTGCCGGTTACCATTTCGGTGACCGGATGTTCGACCTGCAGGCGGGTGTTCATCTCCATGAACCAGAAGCGGTCGGCTTTCAGGCCCTGCGAGGCATCGACGATGAACTCGATGGTGCCGGCGCCTGAATAATTGATCGCCTTGGCGGCCTTCACCGCCGCATCCGTCATCGCCTTGCGCAAAGCCTCGGTCATGCCGGGCGCGGGCGATTCCTCGATCACTTTCTGGTGGCGGCGCTGCGCCGAGCAGTCGCGTTCATAAAGGTGCACTGCATTGCCGAAATTGTCGCCGAACACCTGCACCTCGATATGGCGCGGCTTGTCGACATATTTTTCGACCAGCACGCGGTCGTCGCCGAAAGCGGCTTTCGCCTCGCGCCGCGCGCTGGACAGCGCCTCGGAAAATTCATCGGGATGCTCGACCCGGCGCATACCCTTGCCGCCGCCGCCGGCGCGCGCCTTGATCAGCACCGGGTAGCCGATCTCGCGTGCCTTGGACGCAAGCAGCACGATCTCCTGCGCCTCGCCATGATAGCCCGGCACGACCGGCACGCCGGCCTTTTCCATGAGCCGCTTGGCGGCGTCCTTCAGCCCCATGGCCCGGATCGAGGCCGCCGACGGGCCGATGAAAATCAGCCCCGCCGCCACCACCTGGTCGACGAAATCGGGATTTTCCGACAGGAAGCCGTAGCCGGGGTGAATGGCTTGTGCGCCCGTTGCCAGGGCCGCGGCGATGATCTTGTCACCGCGCAGATAGCTTTCGCCGACGGGCGAGAGGCCGATATGCACCGCCTCGTCGGCCATCTCGACATGCAGGGATCTCGCATCGGCATCCGAATAGACGGCGATAGTGCGCACACCCATCTTGCGCGCCGTCCGGATGACACGACAAGCGATCTCACCGCGATTGGCGATCAGGATCTTGGCGAACATGGAGCCTCCCGGTTTTGCCTCGGGCAGCGCCATTCTGGCAGGCGCCAGCCTATTTGGAGGCAGCGATCTCGCAGGCGCCGCCGGTCGTGACCTTGTAGTGGCCGCGGGTTGACTGACAGGATTTCATCGCCAACTCTTCGGCCCTCTTTTGAGATGGTGCGTTGAGGTGGCCGCCGCAAACTATGTACGACGACATTATCCGCGCGTAGGGAGTGGTTGCGTACGCTGAATGGCCACCGGCCGCGACATAGGCCTTGTAGGTCTTGGTGCAGGGATCCTTGGGATTTCGCGGCAGGTACGGCGGGAAACGCTTGTCTCCCTCGCTTCCAGTGAGTGAGCCGGCCATGCCCGCGCCGCACGCGGCGACCGTCAGCAATCCGGCCAATATCGCCATGGCTGTTCGCCTGGAATTCGTGGATTTCATCTTGTCTTACCCAACGAGAAAAACCGGGCGTTTTCCGGCCTATTTGGACGCGGCGATGCTGCAGGCGCCGGCAACGGTAACCTTGTATTTGCTTTTGCTGGCCTGACAGGATTTCAGTGCCAGTTCCGCAGCCGCCTTCTGCGACGATGCATTCAGCTTCACGCCGCAAACGAAGTACTCGGTCGCCGGAACGATTGGCGTCGCCGCGAAAGCCGAATGGCCTGCGGCTGCGAGATACGCTGCGTAAGCCTTCCCGCAGCCCCCGGTGGTTCCTATAGGAATGGTCACTGGGTAGCGCACGTCGCCCTTGCTGCCTGCCAGCGATCCGGCCATGGCGGCGGTGGGGGCCGCCACGATCAGCAAGCCTGCCACTATAGAGGTGGCTGCTCCTTTGCGGGTCCAGGATTTCATACTGCTTCCCCCATTCGCAAAAAAGTCTCGGCTGGTTGCTTATTTCGATGACGAGATTGCGCAGCCGCCACTCGCGGTCTTGAGCTTCCACCGTGTCAAGCCGGCTTGGCAATTGCGCAGCGCCGTCTCTTCCGCCGCCTTCTGGGACGGCGCGTTGAGCTTCGTCCCGCAGACAATGTAGAGGTCGACGACACGCGAATAAAAGGTTGTAGCGTAGGCCGAATGACCGCTCGCCGCGACATAACCCTTGTAGGCAACGTTGCATTCGCCCGAACCCAAGGTCGGCGGAAAACGCACGTCTCCCTTGCGTCCTGCGAGCGATTCCGCCGAGCCGGCGTCGGTCGCTGTTAATATTAGAAATACAGAAAGTATCGAAGCAGCCGTTCCCTGGCAATATTTCAGTTTCATTTTCAGCCCGTCCCCATTGCCCCATGCTGGATAAGCAGTAGCGAATATTTTGCCTCGCCGCCAGTTCACTGTTTGAGAATCGAAGCCGCTTATGCTGATGAATCGATTGGCCCATACAGTTCAGCCTTTTCGCACGGCAGCAACGGCCTGCCGCTATAGTTCCGCCGTTTGGCCGTCGAAGTTGACCGTCCATTCTCACATCCGAAACACGCCAAAGCGCGTGTCCTCGATTTCGGCGTTGAGCGCAGCGGACAGGCTGAGCGCCAGCACGTCGCGCGTCTTCGCAGGGTCGATAATGCCGTCGTCCCAGAGGCGTGCGGACGAATAGAGCGGATGGCCCTCATGCTCGTATTTCATCAGGATCGGCTTCTTGGATTTCGCCTCCTCCTCGGCGCTCCATTCCCCGCCCTTGCGCTCGATGCCTTCGCGCTTGACCATGGCAAGCACCGTTGCCGCCTGCTCGCCGCCCATCACCGAGATGCGGGCGTTCGGCCATATCCACAGGAAGCGCGGCGAATAGGCGCGGCCGCACATGCCGTAATTGCCGGCGCCGAACGAACCGCCGATGATGACAGTCATCTTCGGCACCCTGGCGGTGGCGACCGCCATCACCAGCTTGGCGCCGTCCTTGGCGATGCCGCCTGCTTCATATTTTCGACCGACCATGAAGCCGGTGATGTTCTGCAGGAAGACAAGCGGGATCTTACGCTGGCAGCACAGCTCGATGAAGTGCGCGCCCTTCACAGCGCTTTCGGAAAACAGCACGCCGTTGTTGGCGATCATGCCGACCGGCATGCCATGCAGATGGGCAAAGCCGGTGATCAGCGTGGTGCCGTAATTCTGCTTGAACTCGTCGAATTCGGAACCGTCGACGATGCGCGCGATCACCTCGCGGACGTCATAGGGCTGGCGCAGGTCGGTAGGCACGATGCCGTACAGTTCATCCGCGGGATGAAGCGGCGGAATCGATTTCTGTAAGTTCAGACTTACAGTCTTGTTCCGATTCAGGTTTTTGACGATGCGTCGGCAAATGGCGAGCGCATGGTCGTCGTCGAGTGCATAGTGGTCGGCAACACCGGAAAGCCGCGTGTGCACATCGGCGCCGCCGAGATCCTCGGCGCTGACGTCTTCACCAGTGGCCGCCTTCACCAGCGGCGGACCGCCGAGGAAGATGGTCGCCTGGCTGCGCACCATGATC